>JBKJSJ010000430.1:0-8699 GCA_046595965.1 Ferruginibacter sp. | reverse complement strand
GGCAGATAACAGAAGCCGATGGCAGCAGTTGCGAGAGAAATTATTTAAAAATATGGTCACCTGCTGATTATAAAAAAGAAATTTACAGCAGGTGACCATATTTTTAAATAATTTCTCTCGCAACTGCTGCCATCGGCTTCTGTTATCTGCCAGTAGTATGCTCCAGGCAGCAAATTTTTAAAAATCACTGCAGATTGCATAGGTTGTTCTTTGTTGAGGGTTGTTTTTATTAATGGCCCTCCATCTATGGACACATCATAAATTCTAAGCTCAGGATTTTTATATGCGGAGTGCCAGTAAATAGGCAGCGTGCCGGGTAAATAATGCAGGGTATCTAATTTAATATTGATGGAAACCATATTGCATCCACGGCTTACTGCGCCCACATTTTGCATATACTCTTCCGGGTCTTTATCGGGGCTGCCATGCGGGTGTGTAAGTTGCGCCCACACATATTTAAAATAAGAACTGGTATAAGATGAAGCATTTTTATTGCATTGGCTTAACAAACTCTTTACTGCATAATTTCCTTTTTTGGTTATTTGAATAATTTTATAATTACTGCAGATGAGGATTACATTTGATTGCTCTCCTACTGTCAGCATTTCGTGCAGAAAAAGCCGGTTGCCTTTTTTAAGCAACACTTTTGAAGATGTTTTGGTAACCATCCCTTTGCTTTGATAAACCACAAATGAAATATCTGCGGCCCTGCATACAGAACCCGTAACAAAAAGCAACACTGCGAAAATTAATTTCATATTAATGTGGATGGGCATTGGTGAATAAGGATTGATACCCAAAACGTTTGTGCAGCCAGGCAGTAATGGCTTCGTAAAAATAAAGTACATCTACTGCAAGAACAATGGCAACAAGTGTGGGCGTAAGGTTCATTTTAAAATCCCCTTTATAATAAAACAACAAACCAATATAAACAAACAGTATTGCAGACAGCAGTTGCGCAAGCTTTGCAACCAGGTGAAACCAGATATGCCTGTCTATAAAATACCGGACGTATAAACCCATACTTAGCCAGCAGAGTAAAGATGCAATCAACCAGTTAATCCATACGGGTGATTTAGAAATATAGGCTTCTTCTTTTATCATACTGATGATATTGGCATGAATAAATATTCCCTGCATATCGGGCAGCGTTTTACCAGACGATTTTTTATTAAGAGGAGTAAAGTGTTTATCCTCTACATTATTTTCATCCGGAGATACAAACCCGAGTAAAACTATTTTATTTTTTAATGCAAAGATGTTTGCCGAATCCTGCAGGTAATCCAACCCATTTATTACAATAAACTTTTCGGCAGTACGGGTATAATTTATCTGTGCAGTTGTATTATTCCGCTCTTGCAGTTTTTTATACTTTTCCGGATATGCTTCCTGCATTACTGCTGCTGCAAAAGAGCTAAAGTTTTCATTTTTATTTTTTATTTGCGGAGCAAAATACCGGATGCATCCTCCCGCTTCGCCCACAAAATTGGCAAACCCTTTTTGCTTGCTTTTATCAAACAAAAATCCCTGCGGCTCTGCTACAGATTCATTTATTAGCAGCTTATAAGCCAGCACTATTTTACCGGGGCTAATAAATAATTGTTGCAGGGTATCATCGGCCCCGGTGTTTTTTGCAGCAGTAAAAAGTACGTCAACTCCTACTGCCAGTGGCTTTTCGTTAGCAACTTTTTTTATCATGGCCGCTATTTCGCTCCTGCCCGCATTGCCAATATTGAGGATAACAATGCCGGTATCTATGGAAGACTGGCTGTTCTTATTAAACTGCGAGTAAGCCATGTCGTTATAATCAAAATCCTGCAGGGCCATTTTAATGGGATCAAGCACATGCACATTAATGGGAATTAATGCCAGCAAACCCATCACTATAAAAACCATCACAGTGGCCAGTATAGTATCTCTTTTAAAAAGATATTTAAACATAATATTATTCTCTTGTGCGAAGAATGGTTTTAGCAATAGACCAGGTTACCGGTGTAATAAGAATATCTCTTGTTTTTGTGCCGGTAAACAACAGGTCTTCCAGCGGGTTGTATCCGCCTCTTCCTTTTTCGGTGGGGCCACGTTTTAATACACCATCCTGCTGAAATTTGCTGAGGTCACCAATCTTCTGCTCTGTACTGAGCATAAAATAATTATCGGCCCCTGCAGGCAATGTTACTACAATATCAGCCACATTGGTGCGGCTGTCTAATAAATTATTATTGTCGTTGGTAACCGGAAATTTATTTTCACCATCTCCACCTTCTAAACTTGGAAACAAGAGGTTCATCTTTCCTTTACTGTCTATAGAAAAAACATAAATAAACCGTTTGGTAAAATTGCTGCGCCAGCCACCTTCTTTTTTATCTTCTTCAAAATAAATAGAAAGCGTATCTCCAATTCTTACCAGGTCTTTCTGAATAATTTCTTTGGACGAATAATATTGAAAACTCAGTTTAAAAGGAAATTTATTAGTTCCCTTTGGGCCTTCCAGCATTAGCCAATCTCTTATCTTGGCTATGCGAAATGCATATAAACTGAGGCTGGCCGCCAGTTCGCTGCTGGAAGCAGCTGTTCCGGCGTAGGGTTCAAAATCTGTTCGGGCAGGCAGGCTTTCGGTACTGTCCTGCACAGTTACCTGGCTTTTTACTAATGCATATTCTAAATTATTTTTTTCATTGATAGCTCCTATAAGTGCATATTGCGATTCGGCGGGATCATTTACTATGCTGATATTATTGAACGATTTAAATTGTGCACTTAGCTCGTTATATAAAGTAGTGGCAGGTGGCATGCTTACAAAAGCAGTAGCTGCATTGCCCAGCGTAGATTGTAATGATGTTGCTGTGAAACCACTGGCCATAGGTTTTCTTCCTTCTTTTTTATCAGAATAAAACCATTGACCTTTTGTATAAGTATAAATTTTATCTGGGTTTGCTTTAGCAATATCGGTAACCCATGTAATTTTTTTGGCTGCTTTTACAGTTTTATATGCATTTACAAACTCCTGCAACTGCATATCCGATACGGCTTGTGGAATATAAACTTTTAAGGCAGGTGCTCTGCTGCTGGCCCAGTTTACCACTTCAAATAAAGTACCGGGCAATATTTTTTCTTTTTTTCCACTCACTACTGTAGCCAGGCTTTTATTGGCTCCTCTCATTTCTATTACTTTCAGGGTATCATTTCCGTTGGCTAATCTTACGCCTTCAGCAATTCCAAACGCATAGCCACCCTGCATTTCCACTCCTTTGGCTTCTATCCTGCTGCTGGCAATGGTAAACTTATTTTTTAATTTTCCTTTTGGCAGAGCAAACAAAGTTCCAGTCTTGCGCTCCTCCGATCCTGCAATTACAGGATCCTGTGTTTTGCCATAATATTTCATAATTGCAGCAGCACTTACAAAAAGATCGTTGGCAGATGCATCTACAGAAAGTTGCTGGGTAGCTTTTAGGAGGGCTACAGTAAATGCTCCATGATTCACATTGTTTTCATCCTTGTGTTCTTTGGCAAAATCAAAATCCTGGGTGGCAGATAAAATCAAGGCTCCCCTGTCTTCTGGTCTTTGTGGCACCACCGCATCTTTGGAATCGTAATCGGCCTCTTCTATAAATCGGGCTTTGGGCGCATCAAAAATAAAATTATCTCCCCTTGCACCGGAGCCACTGTGGCAACTGTCAAAAATAATGGTAAGCAGTACACCTTTATCTAGCAATAGATTAAAATACATGGCCAGTTCTTTGTCTCTTATATCCGGTACCCCTTTTTTCCAGGAATCTGCAGGCACCATGGTTTCATCTTTTTTATCCATTTCGGCAGAAAGCGAATTTCTTACCTGGCTGCCATGGCCGGCATAATATATAAATACCACATCTCCTTTTTTTGCATCATTCACCAGCTTTTTAAGTTCATTTAATATTCTTTCCCTGCTGGCTTCTTCATTTAAAAGGGTAGTCATATTTTCGGCTTTAAAAGAATATTTAGCCATGGCAAGATCTCTCATAGCAGTAGCATCATTTACACAACCATCCAGGTTGGTATAGGGCCGGGGGTTGTTGCTCACAGGCGCATTTAAAGGAGGCTTATAGATATTTATACCAATAATGAGTGCCCGCTGCACCTGGGCATACAACGAATCACTGGCAAGCATAAACGAAAAAAACAAAAAGACAACACTGCAGTTTGCAGTAAAATGATTTGTAAAGTTTTTGATGCTCATGAGATGTGTTTGGGTTTAAGAGAAAGCCGTGATAAAATTGGGTACAATTATTTGCGTTATTTGTTAAGGCGATGTTATGTTGCGAAAATAAAAGAGTTCAATTTATGAAAAAAGTGATTATGTTTATTCTCAATGTTACAGATACGGATGATGGAGATTTTTCATAACCGGATTTGATAAAGTTTTTCAAATATAAGGGAACCGGCATCAAAATCAATATTCAAAAAATAAGCAACTAACCATTGCCGTTATTAACCCAAAAAATAAAAACGTATTTTTTCTAATCATAATAAAACAATATATTGCTTTAACTTAAAACTAAACTCAATGATTAAATTTATCCTTCCTGCACTTTTATTAGGCAGTATTTCTCTCAAGGTATCGGCCCAGCATAAGGGTTGCAGTACAATTGAACACAGCAAACGTGCAAATTTTCATAAAAACAGTTCAGACTCTACCAAGAGCCGGGGGCTGGCAGATAATTACTTTTTATGGGATTTAGCAAAAGTTATTAAAGTGAAATTTCTTAATGGCACCACAGCAATGCAGGAAAAAATAAAACCTATTGCTAAAGAATGGGAAAAATATGCCAACATCAAATTAAATTTTGTTAGCTCCGGCGATGCAGACATCAGGGTAATGTTTGGTGCTCCCGGCTCGGGTCATTGGTCTTATATTGGAACGTATGTAAATTCAATTGACAAAAGTGAACAGACCTTAAATCTTGACACGGCAGATATAGGCACCGATGATGCATTTTTAAAAACAGTAGTGTTACATGAATTCGGTCATTCCATTGGTTTATTGCATGAACATAGCAGTCCTATATCTGGTATTAAATGGGACAAAGAAAAAATATATGAAGAATATGCAAAAATGGGATGGAGCAGAGAAGATGTAGATTTTCAGGTGTTTGCTACCTACAAAAATTCTTATACTAATGGTACAAAGTACGACAACAAAAGCATTATGCATTACCCTGTCAATCCTGGTGAAACACTGGATGGGTACACCGTTGACTGGAACATGCAGTTATCAAAAGGCGATATAGAACTAATCTCTGCATTGTATCCTAAAAAAGGAAAACGTAAGAATGAAGTGACCCGCATTAATTTCCTAAATTTTAATGGCATTCGCCTGGAGGGAAATGAGGCAAAAATGGGTATCTCTTTATTCCCTGCTTTTGACCTTAAGACAGGTGGAAAAGGAGGCAGGGTAAAAATGATTTTTAAATTTTATGACGAGGAAGGTTACGGCTTTGCAGATGAAGATGGCACATTTGAAGAAAATGGTGTAGTAGCTACTTTAAGAACAATTTTACTTGCTCCTAATAAACTCAGCAGCTATAATCAAAAAGGTAAAAAAGATTTTGAATTTTTTCTACCAATAGACCAGATACCGGCAGATGCACTTAGCCAGAATATGATTGTAACCTTTAAAATTGTTTTTGAAACCAGCGAGGGAGAAGTAAAAAATCTTTATACGGCTCAACCGATGCAGTTCAGTTACAAAAGAAAAAAATAACAACCATCTAAATCAACTTTCATGAAAGCTTTAGCGGCAGCAGCATGTTTTTTGTTGTCATCAACTTTGTATGCACAACAATACCTTATAAAGTATGATATTCAAAGCCAGCGTACGAATTATTATAAAATAAACCAACAGGATACCAGTAAAATAAAAAATATAGACCTGCGCAAAGATGGCAGAATATTATTGCAGGTAAATAATTATAACCCTTTTTACTGGAATGCAAAAGTTACTGCATACAAAAACCCGGTAAATGAAGAAGTTGGATATGGCAATGTGTTTAATCCCTTTAGTGTTTTAGCCGGCGGCATGGGCGATTTAATGAGCAGTTTGCCCATGCTGGACCTGCCCAAAAGCAGGGGTGAGAAGCTTAGCCACGAAGGGTTAGATGATGCTACTTATAATTACCTGAGTACCGCCTTAAAGTATACGGAAAATTATGATGATATTCAGCAACTGAGTGCCAAGCTGGAAGAACTGCAGATAGCTAAACTACAGCTAACAGAACTTAAGTACGACATCAACAAATCGGAAGCCAGCATAAAAACAGAAGCACAGGCTACTGTAAAAAAAGTGTTGAATACGGATCAACTGGAACTGAGTAATGTGCTGGAGATAGGAAAAAATTATAACAGCAAATTAAATAATGCGCTGCAACAGGCGGGCACGCTTATAAATACCCTGCAGCAACAACAGAAAATGGTAAATGCCAATGCAGTTTATGAAGATAAAACATTGAAGCAGATTGGAGAAACTGCCAGCAACAGTTTTGAAAAAATTACTTCTTTAAGAATAGCTCAGCAAAGCAACCCAAACCTGCTGCTGGATGAAGTAGCTGCTGTGGCTAAATTGTATAAAGATATCAGTACTGCCAATTTCCGTTTTTCTTATGCAGTAAAAAATGAAGAAGATATTTCTGATCTTAAACTGGAATTGTATCCTAAACCCGAAATTGCATCTAAAGATACACTGGTACAATATTTTGAACTGAACCGAAAAAGAAATATCCGCATAAAAAATTCTGTGGGGGTAGCCTTTAGTTATTTTGATGCCAACAACCGCTCTTATTATATTGGTGCCGACAGTGTAATACGCAATGGAAAAAAAGACGTCTTCACTCCCCTGCTCTCTACCTTTATTCATTTTTATGCCGGCAAAACTAGCGGTATTAAATGGGGGGGCGCATTTGGTTTTGGCATTCCGCTGCAGGGCGATAAAAAAGATGTAAACTTTTTGCTGGGAATTACGGCAGCCGTTGGAAAAAACGAACCAATATTGGTAACGTTTGGCGCTGCAGGTGCCAAAGTAAACAAACTTATAAATGGGCTAAAAACGGGAGATAAAACCACCCTCACAGATCCTGCAGAATTAACTACAACCGGTTACGGAGTGGGAGGTTTTCTTGGCATTACTTTTAACCTGGGTGGGCTGGGTATCGGAAAAAAATAATTAACATCCTTAACAGGGAACGCAAATAAAATAAAAGAGGATGCAAAATTAAGTGCATCCTCTTTTTATACCGATTGGATTTTGTAGTTAGTCCAACCGGTACCTGCCTATCGCAGGCAGGTTTAACAAAAAGCAACGCCACAAAGGCCAGGCTTGAATTTCAGCCTTGCTTCATTGGCCAAAAATGAAATTCAGTTTGGTATTATTAAATATTCCGGATGAAGAAAATAATTTGCTTATCAATTTTTATTTTAGTTGCTGCCTGCACCAGCTTTGCGCAATCGCCTGCAGGGCATCTGATACAAATGATAACAAAAGCTGAACAACAATTAAAAAATACATTTACTGACAGTGCCATTGAAACCCTGCTGCAGGCGGAAAAGTTTATTAAAAAAAATAATCTCTACAAAGAGTTATCTGCTTCTATATTATACTACCAGTTGGGCGATATTTACCAGATAAAAAAAGATGCCCCTAAAGCGCATCAGTACTTTACGCTTTCATTGCTGAATGCACGCAGATATCAACACAATAATGAAAAACTTTCTGCACTTACTGCATTGGTAGAACTGCACAAACAAATAGTAAAAAACGACTGGCCATTTATTTATCCTGCAGTGGCAGAAACAGAAAAAGCAGATGTTTACCTGTCCATTAGTAAAATAGAAGCTTCCGGCGATTCGCTCCTCATAACCTTTTTGGGTGGAAGAAATGATGGGATTACTGATTCATTACAAACGATTGAAATTTTTACCCATTTCATTACCGATAGCCTGGATCATACAGGGCTTGATTATATAAGTTCTGCCAGGATAGTTAAGTTGGGAAGCAATCACAGTATTATTAAAACAAAAAAATCGGCCATTGCTGTTTTGCCCGGAGATTTGGCTTCTGTAAAAGCACAGGTTCCTTTATACTGGCGTAAATTAAGTATAAGAGATTTGCTTTTGAACAATCTTTATCTCAATGATAATTACCGGCAAAGCAGTTATCATAGCAGGTATTACTATTATTACGCTGATTCCCTGGTAGAAAAAGAAAGCTTTGAAATAATGCAGGTTTCTGTAAATGAAATAGCTACCATGCTCATGGATGATACATTGGCCAATGAACTTTATATAAAAAAAATAAAGGCGGGCTTGTTTACAGGCAACAACCTGGTAAACGCTATGAGGATTAGCCAGCCACAACACCTTAAATTATTCCTGGATTTTGTACACCAATTTCCGGGAAAATATATAAGCAATAATTATAAATTTTCTGAAACATACGCCACCTGGATCATTAATAATACACCCTTAGACCCTGCTGATATAAAACCCTGGCTGCTGCAATATTTAAAAACACCTGCACGACTGCATCAGCAGGCAGCAAATATTTCTACGCAGATAAAGGAGGAACATTTAACAGACCAATGGTTAGATGATGGCATGCAACAGGTAAATATTGAAAACCTTAAACTGGCCGGCACTACAGCATTGCTGATGAAAGAAGTAAATAT
>JBKJSJ010000112.1:0-3619 GCA_046595965.1 Ferruginibacter sp. | reverse complement strand
TTCATCAGCGCCCTGCCTTGCATATTGTGCAGCCAGTTCCACCGGGTCGCCTGCATCTTTTAATTCTACAAAGTTTATCCCTTTTACTGTGCGGCCATCTTTTATATCAAGGCAAGGAATGATGCGTTTGCAAAGACTAAGTCCACCAGGCCCCCCCACCGCTGAAGGAGAGCTTTCGAGGTATTTTTCGTAATTGTTACTACTCATTTTACGAGACTTTAATTATATTTTTTTAAATCTGGTAATGAAATTAATCCTTCATAAATGGCTTTGCCAATGATGGCACTGCTGCAGCCTGTTTCTTTTACCAATTCAATATCGGCTATAGTTGATACGCCTCCACTTGCCGTTAGTTGAATGCCGGGAAAATGTTCAATAATTTTTTTATACAGATCAACCGAAGCCCCCTGCATAGCACCATCTTTTTTAATATCGGTGCAAAAAAATTGAGTGACACCAATAGCCATGCTATTTTTTAAAAAAGAAAATATATCAATTCCTCCGTCCTTTAACCAGCCACTAATTTTTATTTTTTCATCTAATACATCTGCACCAATAAAAAATTTAGCCGAGCCATAATCTGCTATCCATTGTTGCAATAATTGAGGTTGCTTTACGGCCAGGCTACCAATGGTAACCATGCTGGCTCCCGCATTGAGAATATCTTTTACATCCTGAACTTCCTTTACACCTCCGCCAAAATCAATCTGCAGGCGGCTGGTGTTGGCAATGTTTTCCAGCACTTTTATATTTTGAATTCTTCCTGCTTTTGCCCCATCCAGATCAACTAAATGAAGGCGGCTTAAGCCTGCATCCTCAAATTGCTTTGCTGCATCAACGGGATTATCAAAATAAATTTTTTCTTTTGAATAATCTCCATGCGTAAGCCTTACAGCTTTGCCATTGATGATATCTATGGCGGGGATGATGAAAGGCGAATACGCTGCCCCAGCGATGTTGCCCTTTCCACGAAAATTCCCTGGGTCTAGCGAACCTGGATCGTACCTATTTTTATTTATTGACAATGTGTTTTAATATTAAAGAGTTATAGCTCAAGAAAATTTAATAATATTTTATCCCCAACATCTGCAGATTTTTCTGTGTGGAACTGCACTCCATAAAAATTATTTTTTTGAATGATGGCACTATAGGGCAATATATAATTTGTTGTGGCCACGGTGGCATCACACAGTGCTGCAAAGTAGCTATGCACATAATATACAAAAGCATTTTCGGGTAATCCTTTTAGTAAATGCGACTGATAATTGTAAATACTGTTCCACCCTATCTGGGGAACTTTAATCCCGTTTTGAGAAGGAAATTTTTTTACCACTGTATCAATAATGCCCAAACATTTAGTATCGTTTTCTTCAGAATAATTGCAGAGCAATTGCATACCTACACAAATGCCCAGCACAGGTTGTGTTAAGGAGGGAATTATTTTATGTAACCCTGCCAGTTGCAAACTTTGCATGGCTGCTCTTGCATTGCCTACCCCCGGAAAAATAATTTTATCTGCATTTCTTAATTCATTTTCATCATCCGTAACAATTGCTGTATAACCCAAACGTTTTAATGCATAGAGTACACTCTGCACATTACCTGCATTGTATTTAATGATGGCAATCCGCCTGGCCCCGTCAAGGGGGAATTTTTCAACAGCTATTTTAGATTCATCATTCATTATATTATTTCTTAAAGTCGCATTTAGGATTTTTATAAAACTCCTTTTGTGGTGGGAAGACTATTATTATTGATATCTCTTTTTACGGCCATTTTAATGGCTTTGGCAAATGCTTTAAAAACGGATTCAATTTTATGATGCTCATTTTCTCCTTTAGCCTGTATGTTCAGGTTGCATTTGGCTGCATCGGTAAAGGATTTAAAAAAATGCTCAAACATTTCTGTTGGCACATCCCCAATCCTGTTGCGTTTAAATTTTACTTTCCAAACCAGCCAGGAACGGCCACCAAAATCGAGGGCTACCTGTGCCAGGCAATCATCCATAGGCAATAAAAATCCATACCTTTCTATTCCTCTTTTATCACCCAGCGCTTTTGCAAAAGCTTCTCCTAGAGCAATAGCGGTATCTTCCATGGTATGATGTTCATCTATCTGCAAATCGCCCAGGCAAGTTAACTGCATATCTATACCACTATGCCTTACTACCTGGTCGAGCATGTGATTAAAAAAATTAAGTCCCGTTTTAATTTCGCCTTTTCCTTTTCCATCCAGGTTAAGCCGGATAGAAATTTTTGTTTCGTTGGTATTTCTTTCGTGAAGGCTTATACGCTGTGGCATTTTTAAAAATTCATAAACATTTTTCCAATCGGGTGTAGAAAGTGCAATGGTATCTATTTTTAAAGCTTCCACGGTGTCCCCAATTTCTGAAGCGCCCAAATTTTCATCTACATTGAGCCAGATGCCTTTGCAGCCAAGGTTTTTGGCGAGTTGCATATCTGTAATACGGTCGCCAATTACAAAAGAATTGGCCATGTCGTATGCCGGGTTGTTTAAATATTCTGTTAGCATGCCTGTTCCTGGTTTTCGGGTAGGCGCATTTTCATGAGGGTATGTTTTATCAATAAAAACTTTTTTGAAAAATACTTTTTCATTTTCAAAACTCTTCATCACAAAATTATGCAATGGCCAAAAACTATTTTCCGGGTAAGCCTCTGTACCTAATCCATCCTGGTTGGTTACCATCACCAATTCATAATTAAGTTCGTTGACAATTTTTGTCATGTACTCAAATGCATGCGGATAAAAACTGAGCTTATCAAAAGAATCAAGTTGATAAGTAGGTGGAGCTTCGTTTATTAAAGTACCATCCCGGTCTATAAAGAGAACTTTTGTGCCTTGCCCCCCAAATCACGGCTTGATTAGTATGCTATTTTGAGAAATTGACTTCATTGTATTTGTTTAGAAGATTGATCAATTGTTTGTTTTCTTCCGGTGTACCGATAGTAATGCGCAGGCATCCTTCGCATAGTGGTTCTTTACTTCTGTTTCTTACCACTACTTCATTGGATGTAAGCCAATGGTATAATTTATCTGCATCCGATACTTTTAGCAATAAAAAATTGGCATCGCTTTTATACACTTTTTGCACAAATGTCCAGGCAGATAATTTATTTTGTAATATATCTTTTTCCTCTACAGCAATCTTTATCCATTCATTTACCTGTGCTGTATTTTGCAAAGCCTGCAATCCCAATTGCTGCGAAGCCTGGTTAATATTATAAGGTGGCTTTACTTTATTAAACAGGCTGATAATATCAAGCGATGCATAACAAAGCCCCAGCCGCAAAGCCGCCAGGCCCCAGGCTTTTGAAAGCGTTTGCATTACTATTAAATTGGGATATTCTGTAAGCTCCTGAATAAATGTTTTTTGATTGGAATAGTTGATATAGGCTTCATCAATGATGACAATACCAGGAAAATTATTGAGCAATAATTCCACGTCGGCCCTGTTCATATTATTCCCTGTGGGATTATTGGGCGAACAGATAAACAGTAATTTAGAATTTATATCTACAGCGTTTAAAATACCCTGCACATCTAATTGAAAATCTTCTGTAAGATTTACTTTTCTTATTTCTGCATCGTTGATGTTTCC
>JBKJSJ010000350.1:0-8287 GCA_046595965.1 Ferruginibacter sp. | reverse complement strand
GTTGAATGATTTGATGTTGTTATCAAAGCTTTCCTGGAAACCTTTAAAAGCTGTTACCAGGGCTTCCCGAATAAACCGGTTATCTTCCTTCGCCTGGTTATTAATTTTTTCCAGTTGAACAATATTGGCATTGGAAAAATCAGTTATATTTTTTGCAAGCTCTTCCCTGTTGGTTTTATTATTGGCCTCCATTTTTGTAATCAAAGCGCCTACTTTTTCATCCAGGGTTTTATTAATTTCTTTTAAAGCATTTTGGCTTTGTTCTGTAATATTTTTTAGTGTAGTATTTAATTCAAGGCGGTTATCTTTTGCTGTGGTAGCATTTTCTTCCCGGTTGATCCTGAAATCTTCTTTAAGGTTAGCTTCTATTTTAGCAAGGCTTGATTGTAATTCGGCCACCTTATTATTTAATTGCGGAAAGGGGTTGCCTGCATTGCTCCTAAACACAACCAGCAGGATTATTACCAGGATGAGTAAGATTGCTATGCCGATTAATAAAGCTGTTTGCATTCGGGTTATGTTTTATAAATAATGAAACCTAAATTCCCGGATGCAATATTTACTGTACAAATTGCCGGGCTTTGGTATATCCAAATCTGCATGGGTTTTTGTTACCAATAATAATTCAGCAACAGCTATGGAAGGCAAATAAAAAGTAACGGTTGTAAAAGGGTCGGTTAAAAACATGAGGAAAAAAGGGTTATGGTAAACTGTTTGCTAAAGTAATGTATTATAGGGTGATATGAACAGGCGCGGGGGCAAAATATTATTTTTGGGTTGTAAAATTTTGGGGAAACTCTTCCCACAGGCTTGCCTTCATTTCATCAAGGTTTTGCAATTGTCATTAGGAATAGTCTGTATCTGCCTTAGAGTGTTTGGAGGTATAGGGCGATTAAGATAATTATGATAAACCCTTTTCTTTATTGAGAAAAATAATTTTGCCAGCACTCATTTGGGTGGTGGGTAAAAACGATTCAATACTAGTTATAATAGATATTTATTAGTTGCTAAATCCATTACATGCACGCCGTTCTGGTAATTTAAAAACAAGAATAGTTTTGTGCCAATCAATTCCATTGCCACTAGCCAACATCCCATTATTTTATCGGTATAAATATTCTTTAAAAGTGTAAACGTACCTACATCACACACTTATCTTATCATCAAATGCCAGGATGAGACTACCACCAAATAATTATGTTACGATAGCATTTTCAGCAGGTAGTTTTTAGGGTAGATCGCATAATAAAGACTGTGTTCATTCAATACAATTTTGTTGATTGAATTTTAGGATAGAATAAATAAGTTTACTTCATATTGGTTTGATTGGATTACCCCGGATAATTGACAATGTTCTAAAGTTATATCCCTGGTTTGGCATCTCTTTCATCAATACGTTTAATAATTTCTATACATGCCCGGGAATTATGATAAGGACATTTCCACACACCCACTTTATCTTCTTTGTTCATTATGCTATAATCTTCATATACGCCCCATACCCATTCTCCACCCGTTTTGTCTATAATATATTGCTGTGTAAAACCCCAGGACTTTAAAGAACATCTCAGGTATTTTTCCTCTCCCGATATTTGCCATGCATTAAAAAAACCAACCATCGCTTCGGCCTGGGGCCAGGAATGTTTTTGTTTTATTAAGTGATCAGCAGTGGGCTCATATTCATACCACAAACCTCCATCGCTATCGAGCCCCTTTGCTGCAGCATCGGCCATTTGCACTGCTATTTTTTTAAACTGCTCAATGTAATTTTCATTTTTAATTATTGCTGCTGCTTCCAACAAGAGCCACGCAGCTTCTATATCATGGCCATAAGAAACCATATTGGATTTTACCGTCCAGTCATCTTCAAAAAATAAACAGAGATGATTATTTTTTGGATTAATAATTATTGTTGAAAAGAAGTGGAGCAGCTCTTCAATATTATTTTTTAATGTTTTATCAGGCCAGATACTATATAGGTTTGCAAATGCTTCAATAACATGAAGCTGGGTGTTCATCGATTTGTTTTCATTAGCATCTTTATCACTTAATCTTTTATCGGGCAAGTCGGACCAGTCTCTTGCAAAAGCTTCCTGGTAACCGCCATAAACACTATCATAGCTATGTTCCATCATTGTCCTGTACAATTTTTTCGCCTCATCTATTACTTCCGGATTTGTGCTGCACTTATGATATTCGCTCAATGCATAGATTGCAAAAGCGGTGGCGTAGGTTTGCTTTTTGGTATCCAGCGGTTTGCCTGTATAATTAACCGTCCAGTAAACAGCACCATACGTTTTATCTATAAAATGACTGGTAAAATATTCATAGGCTCTTGTTGCAAGATGCAGGTACTCTTTATTACCGGTGAGATTAAAAGCTGCCGAAAAAGCCCATAATATCCGGCTGTTTAAAACTGACCCTTTGGCGGCTTCTTTATCTATTGTATTATCATGATTTATTTTTCCATAAAATCCGCCATGCATTTCATCGGGTGTATAAGTTAACCAGTATGCCAGAATATTTTTTAATTCCTGTTGCATAGAAACTTGATAACTGTTAAGCATTTGTTGGATGCTCCCGGTATGAAGTATAGGGTCTGTCATTCTTCGTTTAGCTACTTCTTTTAAATAACTTGTTTAATAGCAGCTCCGCCATTTACCAATGAAATAAGTGCTTCTTTTTTTTTCTTATCCTTTAGATTTTTACTGATGATATCATTCAGATCATTCACCGTGCTTGCAGAACTCAAACCATCCGGCCTTGTGTTCATTACATAATCGAGCAAGATGCTGATAGTAGAGGTAGCCACATGCAGCCGGGTATCTGAAGATGCATAATAGATATATACACATCCGTCTTCATCTGCAATCCAGCCATTACAAAATAATACGTTGGATACATCTCCAATTCGTTCGGGTCCTGCCGGCGCCATAAAATAACCAGCCGGTTTATAAATCACTTTTGTAATTTCATGAAGGTCTGTTAAAAAAAGATACAGCACATAACGCAGGCCGGCAGCAGTATTTCTTACTCCATGTGCCATATGCAGCCAGCCTTCTGTAGTTTTAATTGGTGCGGGGCCTAACCCATTCTTCATTTCACATACGGTATGATAAACCCTTGGATCAATAACTACTTCCTTTTCTATCACTGCATGGGTTATATCTTTTGCGAGGCCAAAACCAATGCCACCTCCTTTGCCTGCTTCTATAAACCTATCCTGCGGCCTGGTATAAAAAGCATAAGCACCCTGTACAAACTCTGGATGCAATACTACATTTCTTTGCTGAGCAGAGGGCGTTTTTAAATCCGGTAATCTTTCCCAGTCTTTCAAATTTTTTGTGCGAGCAATACCACATTGGGCAATGGCCGAAGACTGATCGGACAGGCCTGCCTCGGGATCTTTTCTTTCTGTACAAAAAAGCCCATAAATCCATCCATCTTCATGTTTTATCAAACGCATATCATAAACGTTGGTATCTGGCACATCCGTTTCCGGCAAACTAACAGGATAATCCCAAAAGGTAAACCGGTCAACACCATTGTCACTTTCTGCAATAGCAAAAAAAGATTTACGGTTACCAGCTTCTACCCTTGCCACTACTATATATTTACCGTTCCATTTAATGGCGCCCGCATTCAGTACTGCGTTTACTGCAAAACGTTCCAATAAATGTGGGTTACTTTGTGCATTCAAATCATATCTCCAAAACAAGGGCGTTTGCTGTGCAGTGAGAATGGGATGCTGATACCTGCTAAAAATGCCATTACTTTCTTTTTGCGGTTCATTTTTCTTTTGCACCAATAGATTGTACTGCTCCTGCAGCAAATGCAATCTTTTTATAAATATCTTATTCATAAAAATAGTTTTTATTAAATTTTTAATCTTCCAGCTTATTCCACCAGGTTCTTTTTAATATAATGATGATAACTACCAGTATGGCCACCGTTATAAACAATGGTGTTTGCCTCTTTAAAATCAAATACATGGGAAGTATCGTAAGGCAGAGCTGCGCAATTATACCCAATACCACATTAAAAATATCCAGCTTAAACCTTTTATTGGCAACAAAAGAATGATCCTCCATTTTTACCATTTCATAAACGGGTTTCCAAAATCCCCAGGGTCTTACTGTTTTATAAAATGATTTCAACACAACCATATCTGTAGGGGGAGCGGCATACGTACCAACAATACATCCGGCCATAGATAAAACAAACAAAAGCGGCCACCAGTACAAAGGTAAACCGGTAGTTACATACGGCATAAGCAATGCGGCAATAATACCTACAGCCATTCCCCAAAAAAAGCCATTGGCGTTAAAACGCCACCAGTACCATTTTAAACAATTGGCTGCAACATACCCGCCATATAAACCACCCACAATCCATTGCAAAATATCATTAACATTATTGGCCATAAAGCCAAACAGTACACCTACAATTACTACCAATACCCCCACGATATAATTCATGGAAATAATTTTTTTATTGCTGGCCTCCGGGTTGATATACTTGAGGTAAATATCGTTTACAATATAGGCCTGTGCGGCATTGAGTGTGCCGCTAAAAGTGCCCATAAAAGCACCCAGCAAACCAGTAAGTACCAACCCCAATATTCCCACCGGTAAAAAATTATTAACCGCAGCAGGTAATATTCTCTCAAAATCAGTAACACCATCCGGCCCTTTTAAATACAATTGATTGTAATAAAGCAATGCTAACACCGTTAACCCTGTAACCATTGTGTACCTGATTGGCAACAGCATGATGCTCACAAAACCGGTCATTTTACTGGCATCCTTGGGGCTGCGTGTACTTAATACTTTTTGCATATCATAGTTTGGCGCCGGGCCCGCAAGTGATGCAAAAACTCCTTTTAACAACATCATCATAAAAAACAACCCAAACAAGCTAAACCCATCATCAGCAATTTTTTTATTGGCATCGGCCGCAATAGCACTCCAGTCAAGGTTAAGCTTCCAGCTAAAAAAAGGATCATCCCAGCCAGCGGGAACATTTAGTGTTTGGCCATTTAAATGTTGCATGGCGATAATACCAATGGCAATAGAACCTACGATTAAAATAATATATTTTATAACATCTCCCAATACAATACTGTGCATGCCTCCAAGAATAGAATAAAACATGGCAAACAACGTAAATACGATACCATAAAAATGCGGTACATATTTCTGCGAAACTTCAAAAGGAACATAACCTTTTACCAGGTCCCAGGGAATAAATATTTCCATAAATTTTCCCAGGCCCACAAAACCATACGCCAAAAAACCAAGGCAACCTATCAATGCAAATGCTATGACAATAACATGTGATCCCTTCACTCCTTTACCCGACAAACCAAATCTGGTTTTTAACCACTCAGCCCCGGTATTGGCATTACTTCTTCTAAGCCATTTGCTTAAAAACATCATCATAAATACCTGGTTAAAAACCGGCCATAGCCATGGTATCCAAATGCTTTTTAATCCATACACAAAACATAAGGCTACCATCCACATAGTGCCGCTGATATCAAACATATCGGATGCATCGCTTAGGCCAAGCATATACCAGGGAAGCGTTTTACCACCCATCAGGTAACTTTCCTTATTCTGCCTGGCTTTTTTTCTCATCCAAAATCCAATGAAGATCATGGTAGCCAGGTAAGTGAGTAAGATGAGAATGTCTAATAACTGTAGTTTCATAATAATGTGACTGATGTTGCAGCAACCTTACATTTTTTGATTCTGTTTACCTGTTGAACAACTGGTTTCAGAATGATCGATTGATTGCTTATTAGAACTTGTTTTGATTATTTTTTTATTGTTTTGTAAATATGTTCGTCTTTTATTTTTTTACCGAAAATCATTTTTTCGTCTTTATACATTTTTTTAAAATCTTCAGCGGATACCTGGCCGGGATAAGGAGCATAATAATGCATCTTTCCGGTCTCTTTCATCAACCCTGCATTTCTCCAAACCAATACATAGGAAACCTTGTGTTTTTTTAGTAGCGGCAATAAAGAGGTAGTCCACCAGTCGGCTTGTGGTATAGCCTCAAAACCCGTCTCCGCAAATGCCGGAATTTTTTTCTTGCTGGCAGCTATTTCATTTAAAAGACCCAGCCTTGTATCTACCTGCTTCATAAAATCATTGCCTTGCGGGGTAATGGCATTAAGATTTTGGTAACTATCAAAACTTATTACATCCACATATTCATCACCGGGATAACGCTCCAGGAAATTTTCCCGGGTTGTAAATTCTGCTGTATTGTATACATATAAAAGATGATGGATTCGTTTTGTGTTGCGCAGGTAATCGGCAGTAAATCTCCATAGGCTGATATATTCCTGTGGGGTACAGGTATTCCTGCACCACCAAAACCAATTACCGGTTAATTCATGAAACGGGCGAAACAAAACAGGAATGGCCTCTCCTTTTGCTCCTTTTAAATCGCTTAAAAATGTTGCCAGCCTGTCCAGGTATAATTTATACACTTCATGTTTTGGCGCACCGGGAAGAATAGCTGCTACCGAGCCATGTGTTGTATCCCAGGCAGACAGCCCATTTAATGGATTATTCAGATGCCAGCTAATCGTAATAGCTGCCCCGTTTTCATACCCCTGTTTTATAAAGTCCTTCAACTTATCAAATGGAACTTTGTCTAAACTTCTTGCAGAATCCAGTTCAAGGTGACCCAGTTCCCAACCAAAGAGTGCGGGGTATTCGCCGGTAACATCTTTTACATCGCTGCGACCTGGTTCGTATTGCCAGTTCACGCCGTATGCAAGATCGTCCTGGTGACCAAAAATGACCCCTTTCTTAAGCAAGGCATGCAGATTATTATACAGTGCTATGGTTTCCGGAGTAGCTTTATTATCTGCGGGTAGTAATGGTGGTGATACTGTAGTGCAAGCAGCCAGCACAACTACGATGCTATAAGCTAGTATGAATTGGTGAGGAATACGCATTATTTTCTTTTAAATTTTTGGAAGGCTGAAATGATTTTCCATGTAGCGGTATCCTCGTCGAATACAGTATTGAGCCCCTGCTCCTCCATCGGTGGATCGCCCATGTAATCGTCTCCTTCTTTCCAGAAGACCTGGCTTTTTACCGGCCTTGCTGTACCACCAAAGGCCCAGAAATTACAACCAGCTAACCTTCCATTACTGATAGAACTATGCTGCCATATTTTAAATATCTCTGAGAAAAAACTATTGCGAAAGGATGTAGTACTTTGCTGGTCAAATTGGTGATGATCCCTGGGCAATCCGAACTCTTCAATTACCAGAGGCTTGCCTAATTTTATGGCCGCTTGCACGTGCCGGGCTATATAAAGTTTGGTTTTGGAAACCACGCTATCAAAATCCTTGTTAATGTCTGCCCCTGCAAACCATCCCCAGTTTTTTGGCCAGATATGAATGGTGAGGTAATCAATATTTTTATCAGAATGTATCTGTTCGTATACTTCTATGTTTTCGGTTCCTATATATCCTTCGACCCCTGTGGTTACCATGTGATTCTTGTCTATCTTTTTAATGGCGGCTGCTGCAGAACGAATCCAAACTTTATAAGCCCCTATAGCCTCAGGCCTCATGGGCCTGGGTTCGTTGGCTAACTCCCAGCTAAAGATGGCCGGATCGGTACTATATTTTTTTCCACTAATGCTATTAGTGCGGCTTACCACCAGTTTTAATTGTTTGTTATAAGCGGATTTACAAGGCTCGCAGCTATAAAATTTACTAACGTAATCCCGGTTTTCGTCCCAGGTGAGTTTACGTTGCAAAATAGAGTCGGGTATCAAATTATTCCAGTTAAGGTATTGCAAGAACCCGCCCGACCATTCCCAGTTGTTGCTAAGGAACAACACCGCTTTCATGTTGCGTTTGCCCATTTCAGAAAGTAAATAATCCAGGCCCTTAAGTTGTTGGGTATCGAAAGTTCCCTGGCCTACCTGTAATGGGTGTTTAACTCTTTGCACCCCATTGATTTGCCCCTCACCTTCTACACCGACCAGTACACGCAAATTATTCACACCGTGAGCATTTAAAAAATCCAGTTCTTTCTTAAGCCGTTGTTTACCTTCTATGCTATTTCCAAGCAATCCCCCGTACCAATAGTTTGTACCAATATAATACAAGGCTTTATCATTCTGAACAAACTGGCCTTTGCTACTTTTTACAAAATCATTTTGTGACCGGCAAGTAAACATACAAATCGTGAAAACAAGACTAAGGAGAATTTTTTTAAGTAGGCTATTCAAAATAGAGGAATTTGATTTA
>JBKJSJ010000328.1:0-4873 GCA_046595965.1 Ferruginibacter sp. | reverse complement strand
GTTTGCTATAACAAAATCACAAAAAAATAGCCCCTCCGTAGAAACGGAGCGGCCTTTTCGATTGCTTGCCATATGTAAAAGTCTTAAACTATTTTATTTCGTAACTTTTTTCTCTTTATCTTGCCAGCGATTGTTTTCAAAACCGGCCTTTAAGGTTGCCTGCTTTATTCTGATTGCCTGCCATTTGTAATTCCTTCTGCTTTGATAAATCAAAAGTAAGATGCAGAGGGTTAAGTTTATAATCAACTTATTGTAGTATATAGCATGCTAAAAGCAATTTTAGTAGCCGCATAAGCTCTGTGGTACTGCATTGAGGTACAAAATTGTTATGATGTCCAACCGCTCTGCAGACATACTTTTTCTCCTGATCCGCTCTCTTGAAAAGGCAGAGAAACGGAATTTTAAGCTCTACATCAAACGAAATTCGGGAAACCAGGATCTCAAGATCATAGAATTGTTTGATACTTTAGACAAACTTACAGACTACGATGAATTGCAATTGCTTAAAAAACTGCCTTCTATAAAAAAGCCACAGCTTTCCAATACTAAAGCTCATTTATACAGGCAACTGCTGGCCAGCCTAAGGTTGCTCAAGAGTTCGGAAAGTATAGATATGCAGTTGCATGAACAATTAGATTATGCCCGCATTTTATACAACAAAGGGCTGTACCTGCAAAGCTTAAAAATACTGGAGAAGGCTAAAGAACTTGCCATAAATTATAGCCAGGATAGTTTTTTAATGCAGATTATTTCTATGGAAAAAAAAATAGAAACACTGCACATAACCCGAAGTATGCACAATCGTGCAAATGTATTAACTACCGAAGCTGTGGAAGTAAACGAAAGAAGAAGAATGATTACAAATCTTTCTAACCTTGCTCTTAAATTATACAGTTGGTTTATAGAGCACGGGCATGCCCGTAGTTTACAGGGTGAGCAGCATGTAATAAAATATTTTAAAGAAAATCTTCCGCCTGCTGCTCATGAACAAATTGGGTTTTACGAAAGAATGTACTTGTACCAGAGCTATTGCTGGTATGCATTTATCCGCCAGGATTTTTTAATGTATTACCGTTATACCCAAAAGTGGGTTGACTTATTTCATTTGCGCCCGTCCATGATAGCAGTGGATACCAGCCATTACATTAAAGGCATGCACAACCTTTTGAATGCTCATTTTGATTTGAGAAATTATAAAAAATTAGCCACTACCTTAAAAGAGTTTGAAAAATTTGCAGAAACGGATATTGTAAAGCTGCACGATAATAACCGCATACAAACTTTTGTTTACATAAGTAGTGGCAAATTAAACCTGCAGATGAGCGTAGGTAATTTTAAAGAAGGATTGCTGCTAGTGCCACCCATAGAAGAAAAGCTGCAGGAGTACAATCTGTTTTTAGACAAGCACAGGATTTTGGTATTTAATTACAAGTTTGCCACGCTGCATTTTGGTGCAGGTAATTTTGAAATCTGCATAGATTACCTGCGGAAAATTATAAACGAACAGGGAGATCTGCGCAACGATCTGCAATGTTATGCAAGGGTGCTGCACCTGCTGGCACATTACGAATTGGGCAATACAGATATTATGGAGCATCTCATAAAATCTGTATACCGGTTTATGGCCAAAATGGATAACCTTACTGTAATAGAAGAAGAGATATTTAAGTTCCTCAAAAAATCTTTCAGAGTGCCACGCAACCGGTTGAAGCCTGAACTGGAAAAGTTTTTATTTACCATTAAAGAATTTGAAAAGAACAGGTTTGAAACCCGTTCATTTTCTTACCTGGATATTGTGTCGTGGGTAGAAGGTAAAATTTATGATAAAAATATGGGTACCATCATCAGGGAAAAATACCTGGCCAGTAACAGAAAATTGAGTTACGGAATGCTATAAAATCATTAATCCACAACCACGGATATCGCTGTTGTCCAACCTTCCCATTACTTCAAAAGAACCGGTTGAATATAACCTGCCCGCATCATCAGTGGCTATAAAGCTGCAACTGTAAAGGTTGGCAAGGTCAACGATATTTATTACACCGTTGGCAGTTGTAGCTAAAAGCGTTTCGTTGCTAATAATATTAAAAGGATCATCTGCTTCTCTTAATAAAACTTTCATCCATGGCGGGCAATTAAATATTCCATTGCCCCGGGAGTAAGCCTGGGATAATAATTCCGTCATCCCGTATTCTGAATGAACTTCGTTTATGAGCAACCGTTGTATAAGCGCTGCATGCACTTCGGCTCTTGTTAATTCTTTTCTGCGTCCTTTCATACCACCGGTTTCCATTACAATGGTATGGGTAAGCTGCGGTTGAAATTTTTCTGCAAAGTCAAGCAGGGCATAAGTTACCCCAATTAACAGGGTAGGTTTGCCTGCGGCTTCATTTTGCAAAAGGGTTTGGTTTAGTTTTTCATAATCATCTAAATAAAATCCACTTTGTGCAGCGCCGGATTGTTTTATTAATTCATTTACCATATATACCAGAGAGGAGTTTCCCTTTTGCAGGTAAGAAGGCAGCAGGCCAATAATGCAGGTGTCTTTTATTTCTCCATAAAATATTTTGAAACAGGCATTAAAACTTTTTTCATACAGGGATAAATCTTTTATAAAGTGCTGACTGTTTACAGCGCCTGTAGTGCCACTGCTTTCAAAAACCATTTGCGGCACAAAGGCTGTGCTGGTTATTTTTTTTGATTTAAAAAACTGGATGGGCAAAAAAGGGATTTCCTGCAGGCGATGCACATGCTGTGGTAAAATATTTAACGTTTTGCAATATTGCTGATACACAGCATTGTTTTGATATTGGAATAAAAATATTTTTATAGCCATTTCTTCAAAACCAGCATTGGTTACATTAAAAATATCTTTTTCTATATCGGTGGCAAATGCATTCATACTATGTGTGCAAATTTGGGGAAAATAGTTCAATTGTAATATTTAGCCACTTATCTCTTTAAAACAATTGAATAGATATGTGGCTATTTGAATTGGGTTGATTAAATTTGACTATAATTTATACAAATGAAAAACAGCATTTTTATTCTTTTCCTCCTGGTAATTTTTGGATCCTGCAAAAAGGATAAGTTTACAACTGTGCCTCAAATAAAATTTGTTAGTATATCTCCCAACGCTGCACAGTCAGACATTACCAAGGTTACACAATACCTTGCCCCGGTACTTACTTTTAAAATTACCGATTCCGAAGGCGATTTTGGCAGTGCCGACCCAAAGGATAGTTCTATGATTTATGTAAAGCATTTATTAACCAACAATATAGATTCTTTTAAATTTCCCAACCTGGCCAATGCTGCCAAAAGTGATTTTGAAGCTGAAGTAAGTATCAATCTTTTTGAAGCCCTGGATTGTTTAACGCCGGGACCTCAAAGGCCCAGAACAGATACCGTGTTTTATGAGTTTTATGTGCGGGATGCCAAAAAAAATAAGAGCAATATAGTAAGAACAGACAAGCCTCTTTATTACCGCTGCCTTTAACAATGCGCTGGCTTCATTTCATCTTATCTCATTCAATTTTTATTTCGCTTTGTGCGGTAGCACTCTGTTATCAAACCTATACTTTAATGCATATTAAACCGGATGGTTTTGTATATGCATTTATATTTTTTTCTACACTCAGCAGTTACAATTTTTACTGGCTGCTTAGCAAATTTGCATTTGGTAAAAACATTTCTAATCCCTTATTCTTTAAAAAAAATATTAGTTACCTGCTCTTATTTATGGCAGCAGGCGCTGGTATGGCTGGCTGTTTATATTTTCTTCCGCAGCTTATGCTCTATGTAGCTATTGCCATTGTGCTTACCCTTGTTTATTCTATGCCCCTGTGGCCTTTTAAGTTTGCTATACTGCTGCGCAAAACTGGTTTTTTAAAAACTACTTTGCTGGCATTTACATGGGCTTTTGTAACAGTTATTATTCCTGCCGCCTCCGTACTGCACACAGAAACAATGGCAGTAATTTCTTTAGGAATTGCCCGTTTTTTTTTCGTGGCATTGCTCTGCATTATTTTTGACCGGCGGGATATGAAGCTGGATAAAATGCTGGCACTGCATAGCCTGGCCACGGATACAAGCAGGCGCACTTTACAAATTATTATGATGCTGGTTTTTGTTTTTTACATCGCTGCCGGCTTGTTGGTGCGTTATCATTTTAATGACAATGCCCAGTTGATTGCATTTTTAATAACAGGGTTAATGGTAGGGTGGGTTTACCGGGCATCTTTTAAAAAACAGGATTATTTTTTTTATTATTTTTTGGTAGATGGGTTAATGTTGTTTTCGGCGGCCGCTACTTTTGTGGCTTCGGTGTTGCGATAGAAAACGGATTATTGTAGCGAATGCTGTAACTTTAGTAAAACATTTAAATAGTAACAGGATAGGCAAGGCTCGCAGTCATGATCATTATCTAACGATAAACTTTACCTCCCACTTAACTACAATTCATCTAAATTTTTTTATTCATTTATATCAACATCCAAAGCTATTACAAACAACAATTCGTTTTATTAATTTCTAAATAGGGCTTGCTCAATAACTAAGAAAAATAGTGGTAGCTTATATTTGAGTATACTTTTAATAAATGCAAATGCATTGAACTAACATACTCAAATATAAGCTACCACTATTTTTCTTAGTTATTGAGCAAGCCCTATTTAGAAATTAATAAAAAGAATTGTTACCTGTAATAGATTTGGATGTTGATGTAAATGAATAAAAATTTTTAAATGAATTGCAGCCAGGAGGCAGCTAAAGATTACCGTTAGATAATGATCATGACTGCGAGGCTTGCCTATCCTGTTACTATTTAAATGTTTTACTAAAGTTGCAGCATCCGTTACAATAATCCGTTTTC
>JBKJSJ010000285.1:0-3156 GCA_046595965.1 Ferruginibacter sp. | reverse complement strand
AGTAGAAAATGCCCCTGTAAATATTATTCGTACAGGAATTACTTATAGCTACAAAAGATTTACGTTAACCGGCCAACTGAGCCATGTAGATAAATCTTTCAGCGATGCCAACAATACACTGCTTGCTTCTGCAAATGCACAAACAGGATTGATACCGGCTTATACCATAACCGATCTTACTACTACTTACAAAATCAATAAAAATCTGAATATTAAAGCAGGCGTTAATAATCTTACAGACGAAAGATATTTTACCCGCCGTGCAGGTGGATACCCTGGCCCGGGAGCAATGCCGTCAGACGGAAGAAATTTTTTCCTCAGTATAGGAGCTAAATTCTAAGTACTGAAATTCTAAATAAAATTTCTAAAAAAGCATTCACTGGGTGGATGCTTTTTTATTTATGTATTGAACAATCCGCTGGATAGCACTATTGCAAAACCCATTGTTTCTATTTATTTTTACTAACGTACCTTTCCCAAAAGTTGATTCTAACAGCATCTTTATTTATTAAGTAATGCGACCTTTTATTTTATCATTTTTAAAACCAAAATTATGACACAAGCAATTATCGAAAAAGAAATCGTTCCTTCTGCTACAGAAAACATTGAAGCCTATTTTGCCACTCATGATGCTAAATATCTTGGAGACAATCCGGTATTTATAAACATGGGCACCGGGGAAGAAACGAAGGGCCGGGAAGCTGTAGCGGCTACGCTTCATTATATGTATCATGTGGCATTTGATGCCAAACCAGAAATTAGAAATAAAATTATTACGGATAAAAATGCAGTACTAGAATTTAATTTTACCGGAAAACATATTGGAGAATTTGCGGGCATCGCAGCCAGCAACCGGGAAGTAAATGTGCCCTGCACAGTTTTTTACGACCTGGAAAACGGCACTATTAAGACTGCCCGCATTTACATGATGCTGAATGTATTGATCCACCAGATCAGTTAAAAGCTTTCCCCTTCTAATGTCAAAAAAAAAGACAAATTAATTATAAAGAACCTGGCAGATGCACACGGGTGATATCTTCCGGTGTAATATCTCTTGCACCGGGCCGGAGATGTACAATACATTATCCACCTCAGTAGCTGGTTCATCCCTCCAGAAAATATTGGATAAAAAGCGATCCTTCATAGACCAGGAAAAGTTTCGGTTATTTTTTTGGAGACTGGCTTAAGTACCTTGATTTAACTATAGTGGCAATGCTCCATTCAACAATGGAATATCTATTTGGGCTTGAAAGTATATAAAAATTTATCCGTTAGCGATTACCAGTATTTTATTCAAACCATTTTAATGTATATCTTTAATGAACTTCCATTTTTTAAATTCCCAAAACCTGCTTTAGATGAAAAGAAGAAATTTTATTGCCCATTCAGCAATCGCTTCTGCCACAATTGGCTCGCTGTTATCTTCCTGCAACAGTGATAAAAAAACAACCCCGGTACCAGTAGTAAAAATCGAAACCGCAGACGATTTTGAATTAAACGAAATAACCATCCTCAGCCTGCAGGAAAAATTTACCTCAGGTAAATACAGTTCGGAGCAGGTAACCAATCTATATCTAAAAAGGATAGAAGCTATTGATAAAAACGGGCCATCTCTCCATGCTGTAATAGAAATAAATCCAGAGGCGGTTTCTATAGCTCAGGCTATGGATGCAGAAAGAAAAGCAGGCAAAATAAGAGGGCCCTTGCACGGTATTCCTGTTTTGATAAAAGATAATATTGATACCGCAGATAAAATGCAAACCACTGCCGGTGCGCTGGCAATGGTTGGAAATATTGCCCCGCAGGATGCATTTATTGTAAAAAAATTGCGGGATGCCGGAGCCGTATTGCTGGGGAAAACCAACCTGAGTGAGTGGGCTAATTTCCGCAGCAGCAAATCCTGCTCTGGCTGGAGCAGCAGGGGTGGCCAAACCAAAAATCCTTATATACTCGATCACAATCCATGCGGCTCCAGTTCTGGATCAGGAGTAGCAGTATCAGCCAATCTTTGTGTGGTGGCAGTGGGTACCGAAACCGACGGGTCTGTTACATGCCCTGCTGCTGTAAATGGCATTGCTGGTATGAAGCCGACGGTGGGTTTACTAAGCCGAAGTGGCATTATTCCCATTTCTCATACACAGGATACTGCAGGCCCAATGGCCAGAACCGTAACTGATGTAGCCATATTGCTGGGCATACTTGCAGGTGCCGATGAAGCAGATGCTGTTACCAATAACCCTAACAATAAAACGCAAAATGATTACACAAAATTTTTAGATAAAAATGCATTGAAAGGAAAACGCATTGGAGTAGAAAAAAAGGCGCAGGGCAATAATCATTTGATGCATGCGCTGCAAAAAAAAATATTGGATCTGCTGGCACAGCAGGGAGCCAGCATTATAGAAATAGAATATCTTGATAAAATAAATAAATTGGGAGAAGCAGAATTTGAACTGATGCAATATGAGTTTAAAGCAGGGCTTAATAAATATCTTTCCACCTCCAATGCTCCCATGAAAACACTGGCAGATGTAATTGCTTTTAATAAAAAAAATGAAGATGCTGCCATGCCTTATTTTAAACAGGAGTTGCTGGAAAAAAGCGAAGCCAAAGCAGGGCTGGAAACGGCAGCATACAAAGACGTTTTGAAAAAAAGCAAGGAGGGTACAATAAATATTATTGACACCCTGATGGGAACAAATAAATTAGATGCCATTTGCGGGCTTACCATGGGGCCTTCCTGCAGCATTGATATGATTTATGGCGACCGCTGGGGAGATGTTTTTCTTACCCAACCTGCTGCTGCCAGCGGTTATCCGCATATTACAGTACCCTGTGGAATGATTTACGATCTGCCGATGGGCTTTTCTTTTTTTGGCGCAGCATACAGCGAGCCAGCCCTGTTGGGTTTTGCCTATGCATTAGAGCAGGTTAGTAACAACAGAAAAATGCCCGGTTTTAAAAAAGCTTTTTTATAAAATGATTTTTTTTACGAAATATTATAACGCAACCGGTTGTGTGATTTTTAATCTTTTAAATTGAACCATTAATATAAATATGTTTCCCATAACTTTGCGCCACTAATCAAACATCCCGGAATAAATGCAAAAAAGCTGGTGGAAAATATTATCCTTTGTATTACTCATTTATACCATT
>JBKJSJ010000279.1:0-6719 GCA_046595965.1 Ferruginibacter sp. | reverse complement strand
GTTTGATACTGCGAATTATTTTTTTTGGTATAAGCTCTTTTTTTTACAGATCTTTTATTCTGTCCACAGATTATAAAAATTAAAAACATCTGATGCCCTAACTTATGCGTATATATTTTTGTGATAAAAATGATTTATAAAAGCGCAGGAATTGTTTTGATGGTTTGCTGCTGCAGTCTATCCAAAGCTCAACTAACAGACAACAGTTCTACTTTTAGAACCATACAAAAAAGCAGCTACTTCCGATTTCATTACGACAATGATTATTTTACCAAATCAGATGAATATTATTCTCAGGGCATTACTTTAGATTTTGTGCATCCTTCAATAAAAAGATTTTTACCCGCCAAATTTTTATGGAGGCCATTTAAAACAACACCACAATACGGTGTTACATTTAATTTGTTTGGGTACACTCCCACCAGTATTTTAAGCGATTCTATTTTACGGAACGACCGCCCTTTTAATGCAAATATTTCTTTAAAAACATTTTTAATTCAGGCAGATAGCATTCATCAGCAGCAGGTATCTGTTGCATTCAGCATTGGCATAATGGGGCCTGCAGCATTGGGCAATGAGATACAAACTAATATTCACAAGTGGACAAAAAATCCATTGCCGCATGGCTGGCAGTACCAGATTAAAAACGACCTCATTTTAAACTACCAGGTAAATTATGAAAAGAAACTTTTTACCGCAGGCAAACATTTTTTGCTGAATAAAACAGCAGAACTAAGGCTGGGTACCTTAAATAATAAATTAAGTGCTGGCTTTAATTTAATGGCAGGCAAATTTAATAAAAGATTTACCTTGACAAACAACAATAAAAAATCGGAATTTTATTTTTATACCCAAAGCCGGATAAATTTTATTGGCACTGATGCCAGTCTGCAGGGTGGGCTGTTTAATAGAGAAAGTCCTTATACCATTTCGGGCAGTAACTTAACAAGGGTTACTTACCAGGCAGATGCAGGAATGATAATGAACCTGAAAAAGTTTTACCTCTCCTACACCCAATCTTATCTTACTAAAGAATTTGTTACCGGCCACTACCATCGCTGGGGCGGAATAAGCATGGGATTTCCATTGTAATATTTTTTGGCAATTGGTTATATCCGTTTGAATTCTATTGAGAACCAACCCTTTTCTGTTTACTGAATTACATTTTTTTGGAGTAATAAAAAAGGGACGTAGAATAAACAACACCATTGGCTGTATGGTGGAAAAAAGGAGATTGTTTTAGATGATATTTATTACTACTTTGTAGCTACATTCCCACTCTGACATAAGAATAAAAATATTGCATTTAATTACACCTGGCCCACTAATTTTTATTTTACTTAAAACTTTTTTTATGTTAGTTATCGCACATCACAACATCCAGGATGCAGAAAAATTCTGGGCTGCAGCACAAGCCATCACCACCGGGCTGCCACCTTATTTAAGGCTTCACAGCGTTTACCCTTCCATGGATAAAAAAACCGGCACTTGCATTTGGGAAGCAGCCTCTGTAATGGATGTACAAAAATTTCTGGATGATAATGTGGGAAATATAAGCAAAAACTTTTGTTACGAAGTAAACCAGCAGGCATCTATGGGGCTACCGCAAATGGCTATGGAGGCTTTTAATAATTAAAGTTTATACAGATTTATTTTAATAAAAGCATGCTGTAAAAATGCATGAGCTCAGGCAGCGTATAATGCTTAGTCAAGCAATACCATATTTGCTTAACGGGTAAATAAACCAACCAAAATTGTTGTGCACACAATTTATGCGTACATTGAAATAAAAAATTATGCCCGAATCTAAAAGCAGACATCCACACAAGCACCCGCAGCAGCACAACAAAACTTCTAATACGCATCCAAAACCAAAAAAAGCCAACCGTGCAGTAATTGTTGCTATACTCTTTTTTGCATTTTTAGGGTTGGGTATCGGCTTTTTTATCAACAACAGCAGTATCCCGGTAATGTTAGCCTCCACAGGTATTGGTGCTTTGGCAGGGTTTTTATTTGGCTACCAGATTAAAAAAAGTTTATCAGAAAAATAAAATATACTACGCCTTTTTTATAGGGGCTGTAAGATCACATTCAGTGGTTGGCAGAACAGGTAGATCTCAATACATGCGTTTAGAAAAAATATGTATAACTTTCTAAAAAAATTATCATGAAAAAAATAACGCTTTTTCTGCTGGCTTCCTTCTTACTAAACAGCCTTTATGCCCAGCAAAACCAATCGTTTAATTTTACATTTAACCACCAGGCACTCTCTGTAACAGATGTAGATCGTTCTGTTCATTTTTATAAAACAGTATTAGGGCTTACCGAAATAATCAACCGCACAAAAAAAGAAGGTATTCGTTGGTTTTCTTTAGGAGAAGATAAAGAACTGCACCTTATATCTTTACTTCAGGGAGAAATAAAAATCACCAAAGCAGTTCACTTTGCATTAACCAGTAACCGGTTTGATAATTTCGTTCAATACCTGGATGCAGCAAACATTGCTTATTCTGACTGGCCCGGCAAAACAAATACCATTACTACAAGAGCCGATGGCATTAAACAAATTTACCTGCAAGATCCTGATGGTTACTGGATAGAAATAAATAGTGTAGGCGTAAAATAACACGGAGTTATTCAAAGAAGCATTCTTTAAATGCCGCCCGTAATAAATCATCTGTTCCGTTGACTTTTGTCATTTTACATTTAAACAAAAAAACACAACTTTATAAATAAATAAATTAAAGCCACCTGTTATGTCAAACACATTTAAAGAATCTTTTACTTTAAAAGGAGAACAGCTCATTAAAAAAATAAATGAACTGATAGAAGAAGGCAATGTAAGAAAAATATCTATCCACGATAAAGCAGGAAAAGAACTCATGTCGTTTCCGCTAACCATTGGAGTAGTAGGTGCAGTGCTACTGCCCATTCTTGCTGCTGTAGGTGCAGTGGCTGCCTTAATTGGCGACTGCAGCATATCTGTGGAAAGAGAAGAAAAAAAATAAATATTTTAATAAAATATTAAAATCAACAGCCACTCATTTATTAAAAGTAGATTTCATTGCTTTAAGCATTCCATTGATACTCCATGTGCCCGGCACAATCATTCGCCTGATGGTATAAAGTGGCTCTGTAGAATCTCTTTTAGAAGATAAAATAAATGCAAGCTGGTAGCCACGGCTTTTTAATTCTGGGATAGCAGCCTGGTTCCATAATCCAAAAGGATAAGCAAAATATTTTATGGGCTTACCGGTAATGGCTTCCAGTTGCAACTGAGGTTTTACTAATTGTGTATCCCAGTCTGCTCCCACATATTTTGTTACCATGTGATGATCCCAGGTATGGCCTGCAATTACATGACCGCTATCTGATAAATTTTTTATCTGTTCTTTGCTCATATAACGGGGTCGGTTCATGGCGATCGTCATAATAAAATACACACCTTTAAACCCATATTTATTCATTTCGGCAGCACCAATAGTAAATTGTTCGCCATCTGTATCATCAAAACTTATGATAACCGGTTTGGAAGGTATAGGGCCATCGTGTACTAAATATTCGTACAACTGGTTGGGCAAAATAGTTTGGTAGCCGCTATCATACAAAGCTTTCATTTGCTCTGCAAAAGCAGCCGGTGTAACAGAATAACTTTTCATATTATTACTTTCACCCGCACGAAAATTTCTGATGTGATGGTAACATAAAACAGGTACTTCTTTTTTGGAAAGAATAGCAGCAAGGCTTGCCATGGGTTTTTCACTTGTTATCTTCTCTGTGGCCTGTTTGTTAACGGTGGTTTCTTTGTTGCCAGGCTGGGTATTACAGCCTGCAAAAATTACCAGGCTGATAAGGATGGGGAACGAAATACTTTTCATTTTATAGGTAGAAGTTGGGAATTACTGGTATTGAATATAGATAGGTTTGGGTGTGAATTTTAATAATTCTTCCGGCGTGTACATACCCGATGTATTTATTTTAGAGTCGTTTTTATAAAATAATTTAAAGCCGGTAAACTGCACAGGTTCTTTATAAATATACCGGAGCCAGGTAGAGCGTTTTAAAATTTTATCGCCAAATCCATCCATGTCTATTACCACCTGCACTTCGGGAACTGTTTTTATTTTTTCGTATCCTGTTACCATACCCTGGGTAAAACGATGCACTACCAATATTTTGGGACTAAGTTTATTTTTGCGAACAACTGCTGCAAGAAAATCTATGGCATCATTAATATCATCCGATGTAAAAGTACCAATTTTAGAGCCGGGCCTTTCGCCATTCTTCATAGAAAATTCCGGATCTATTCCAAGGTGAACATTGGGCAGTTGCAAATATTTTTCCAGCGAGGTCACTTCATCTTTTACGTTGCTATGGCCCACTTGTATATCTACAAATACCACAGCATCTATTTGTTTGGCCCAATTTAAAATGGTATCAATCTGGTGAAAAGGCATGCGCATCCTATGTTTGCCATCTTTACCGGGTGCGCCTTGTGCAGTAATGGCTACATAATGCAATGAAGGAATGGTTTTAACCGTGGGATCTGCAGCCTGCCATGCTGCAACTTCCTGCTTCAATTTTTTAAACATCGAATCTTTGGGCAGTTCTCCCAAAATTCCCATGCGTTTAGAATAAAGGTTGCCATAAAAAGCAATGATCCTGTGGTAGGGAAGTAAAGCTCCTGGTAAAGGATAGGCTGTTTTTACAGGCCATTTACCAGTAGTATCATTGTTGCTTAATGCCAGCATTTTTTTATTGTATTCTGCAGTATCAAAAGCTGCAGATAAGTCAGCAGTGGTGGAAGTTGCGGAATCCGTTTGATTTTTTCCGGTAGTTTTTGCTGCATCTGCCTTACTTACCTGATTGCATCCGGTAGAGAAAAGAATAAATAGAAAGGGTAATAAGATCAAGGGTGCTGCAATAAGCGGCTTATTCATAAAGTGTGTATGTTGAATGTTACAAATAAATAATAACTCATTTGTAACAGACTTATTGTTATTAATAAAATTAAATATTTAAGCCCTCAGTAAATAGTGGAAGTATAAATACATTTAAACCATTTTTTAAACGCCTGCACTAAATTCGGCTTATTTTAAATAAGATAAAAAATTAGGAGCAAATTTATTTTAATAAACCAGCCTGCTTAAAATTTTGGAAAGCTGCCTTCAATATGCCGTTTCTTAATTATTTACTTTCACATCTATTTTTTTGGTTTCCACTTTTACGCCATTTCTATCTACACTTATAGACGTAGGCTTGGTGGGGGCCGGATCTTTTACAATAATTACCGGGGCTGGTGCCGATGCGGCAGGAACAACAATCACTTCTTTTTTACTTGTTCTGTCTGTGCAGGAAATTGCGGCAATAACAAACAGGAGCGATAACAAGGCAGTAGTTTTTTTCATAATTGAATTTTGTAAATGAGTATTGTATTTTTTTTTACTATACAACTACCCTTAATGGTCAAATATTGTGCCCCAAACCGCAAACCCTACCATTTAGTAATTATAGTTCAATACACAACAATAGCTGTTACTTACAAATTGAAAACCTGCTGATAACTTTACTCATTGCCCAATAAAGGATAAGCCAACATTATGGAACCTAAAATTCCAAGGCTGCATTGCACTTACTTTTGTTTTAGCAAATAACTAAAGCCCAAAGTAAGATTACTAAGTGGTGAATTAAAAAACCCGGTATTCAAACTTACAGAGCTGGATTTTGAGTTAGTTGTAAGTTGGTTTGGAGGATAATATTTTGTGCTGGAATTGGAATAATTCAAAGTTAAAAAACTGGTTGAGGGACTGCAATTAATAACAAACCTGTTGCTAACCTGGTATGCCAATATGGGTGCAATGCCAAGATTAACACCGTATCCCTCAGATTTACTACTGGTAGGATTTTGTAAATAGGAACTTTTTGCGGTATAATAGCCTGCACCTAAAGAACCTCCAATGCCAAAAAATAATTTTTTGGCTACCTCTTTAAAATATGTTTTGCTATAAGAGGCTGCAACATTGTTTGTAGAGCCTTCAGTAAAACTAGTAGGCTCATTATGTTTTACAAAACTATGCCCATAAGAAACTGCGACCGATGATAATACATTTTTTTTTGTAAATTTTCCTGCATTTGCACTTAAGCTAAATCCGTTAGTGTTTGTACTATAGTCAGGGTAACTATTTCCAATATTTTTGCCTGAGTAAAAGCCTAATGAACCTCCAATTACTTTTTGTCCCGCAGTGCCGTACTGAGCGTTTGCCATAAGGGCTGATCCAATAAAAAATAAGAAGAATAAAAATGACTTCATAATGTTAGTTTTAAGGTTTTAAATGTAGAAATAACAGGGTTGTTTAATAACCTATCCGTTAAGCTAAATGACAACCCTTTATTAAATATTGCTGCCGGCTTATTTGTTGTTAACTAAACATTAGCAAAAAATAAAAAAGTATAAAATTTATATTCGTTAAATACATGATAGATAAAAATGAAAAATAATTCCCAGTAGTTCCAAAACAAATATGCTTAACAATACAAGTAAAAATATTTTATAATAACAGCTTACTACCTTCTGCTAACCGAGCAGGATCTTCAAAATTTCATCATCACTCATTTCTTTTTCCTGCTGCATCCATTCCTTTATCATTTCATTTACATGCCGCAAACCATTTTCCTTTTCAAAATTGGTGATCTCTCTTTCAAACTCATGCACAATTTTA
>JBKJSJ010000025.1:0-8762 GCA_046595965.1 Ferruginibacter sp. | reverse complement strand
CCCAAACAGTTACAATAAGTAACCGTCAAAATAATTTTACAAATCCTGAGGTTCAGATTTTTAGTGGAGCCTGCGCATCATTAACTTCAATAGCATGCGGCACTACAAGTGCTACAGGTACTGCTGTAACAATAGGCAATGTTTATTATGTACGTATTTCTAATGTAGGTACTGCCATCAGTACCCAGGGTAAATTTGATATTTGTGTTACTCATCCCCAACCACCAGCAGCCAATGATAATTGTACTGCCGCTACGGTATTAACTTCTGCTACCAGTTGCAACAGTGTTACCGGCAATCTTAGGTATGCTACCAGTGCGGCACCAGCGGGTGCTTGTGGTGGTGCTACAACCAGTTCTACTTACGATGTATGGTATAGGTTTCAGGCTACTGCCACCACTCATACCGTTACGTTAAGTAATCTTGGAGCTAATCTTAGTGCCGCTTCTACTTATATTGAAATGCTGAGTGGAACCTGCGGAAGTTTAACTTCCTTAGGATGCCAGACTGCAGCTACCAGGCAAACAATAGGTAGTCTCACAATAGGTACATTTTATTATGTAAGAGTATATGTATTGTTAAGTCCAATAGCAACTACTACTGCTGCATGGAATTTTGATATTTGCATTCAGCAACCTCCTGCCAATGATGATTGCGCCGGAGCTATTGCATTAACTCCCGGATTTACCTGCACCAATACTGCCGGTACTTTAGATTTAGCTACGCTAAATGCTACCACGCCATTAGGATGTTTCGCCGCAGGTAGTTATTACGATGTGTGGTATAAATTTGTTGCAACTGCAGTAAGTCATACAATTACCATAAGCAGTTTGGGTTCTAATTTTGCGGCAGCAAGAATCCAGATTTACACCGGCATCTGTGGTACGCTTGTGTCTGTTGGCTGCCTGGCAGTTACGGCTCCTCCAGGTACGATACTTACCCAACCAGGATTATTAATTGGCACAACCTATTATGTTCGCATAGCTAATTTTGCTGCAAACCCTTCTGGTTTGGGCACAGTGGCAAATTTTAATATCTGTGTTACTGCGGCAGCAGCGCCGCCTGCTAACGATCTTTGCAGCGGTGCATTTTTACTCACTAGCAGTACCACCTGTTCTAATGTAGCGGGTACTTTAATAAGAGCCACAGCCACTGCTGGTTTACCTGCATGTGGTAATAATGGTTCGTCAGATGTGTGGTATAAGTTTGTAGCAAAAACTAATTACCCTACTATTGCTCTTTCTTCTATGGGCGCATTATTTAGTGGTGCAAACCCATTGATCCAGTTATTTTCCGGATCATGCGGCTCCATAGTACAGGTAACCGGCGGCTGTACAGCTACTCCATTAAATGTAGCAGCTTTGGGGGGCGCAGGATTAACTGTAGGTAATACCTATTATGTAAGAATTACTACCAATACCAGTATGGCACCGCCTACCACAGGTACATGGGGATTTAATATTTGTATTACCGACCCGGTAGGATCTGCCGTAGATTATGGCAAAAGCTACGTAAACCTCACAGATATTAGCGTTGGTGGTACTATAGATCCAGGAGACGTACTTGAAATAAGAGCAACACTGGTAGTAAATCGTGCAGGCTCTCCTTTAACAGTACAAGCTATAGACAGTATTGCCTTCTTTGATACCTTGTCTGCAGGAAAAGGATTTAGATATGTTCTCGGTTCATTAGCATTAAGAACAAATGAAGGTAAATTATATAGATCTTATACAGATGCCTTTGACATTACCGATGCCGGCTGGTATAAAACCGCAGGACCAGGAACAGATACTATGATTCAGATGAATATGGGTTTGGGTGCTACTTATGCCGCAAAAGGAAAGTTAAGAAGCAATTCAAGGCCTTCTAATTTTGGGAACTCCTGCATTATAATGGCTACCTACAGAGTTACAGTAACTGCAGCCTTTGGAACTAAGATAAAATATGGAGGTGGAGGTTTTAGCTACAGGGATACAGCCAGTGGAATTTTTTATACTATTAATTTTCCAAGAGATAGTTTAATGGTTTATGGAAGTCCTGGCTCATGCCCCGATGCTATATCGCCTACCAATGTTATTGGAGATGAAGTTAATGGAACATTTGGTGCTCCAGTAGTGAGTGCCGGTTCTCAAAACAGGGGCACTTCGCCAAATACAAATTATGGCTATAAAACTTTTAGTGCCAATGCTCCAGATGATTATTATTATGGTGTAGCCAACAATACCAGTGCTGCAAATACAACGAATCAATTGGTAGGCAAAGGGAATGCTGCCCGTGTTTTTACCGTATGGGATATTACCGGCGACCATACAGGGGCGGCCAATACTGGTAATATTTCCAAAGGAAACCTGCCCTGCAACCCGGCCTTGCCCATCAGTACAACCAATCCATGTGGTTATATGCTCGTTATTAATTCTGCTTATAAAACAGATGTGGCTTTTGAATTTAATGTGAATGGAGCCTGTAGCGAAACCTATTATGAAATTTCTGCCTGGTTTAAAAATATATGCTATAAATGTGGTTGCGACTCTACAGGTACCGGAGCCAGCGGCGGTACCTATATCCCTACAGCACCCGGAGACTCAGCGGGCATAAAGCCCAATATTGCTTTTCAAATTAATGGTACAGATTATTATACTACCGGCAATTTAGATTACAAAGGCTTATTTGGTACTCAATCAGGATCGGATACTTTAAATAAATGGGTAAAGCGAACTTTTGTTTATAAAACCGGGCCTAATGAATCTAATTTTAATATGACCTTTAGGAATAATGCCCCCGGTGGTGGTGGAAACGACTGGGCTTTGGATGATATCAGTTTAAGAACCTGCTACCCCAATATGACTTATTCTCCCTCATCAAACCCATCGGTTTGCGAAGGAACATCACTCATCATTAGCGATACAGTAAGATCTTACTATAATGTTTATATATATTTTATGTGGCAGCGCAGTACCGATGGCGGTGTAAGCTGGATAGATTTGCCCGGCACTTCAGGCGTGGCATCTACCGTATGGAATGGAAGCACTTATGAATATGTAGATACTTATGCCATTCCGGTAACGGCTACTACTACTGCCAATAACAATGACCTGTACCGAATGGTAGTGGCCACTACCTCAGCTAATTTGGTAAGCGGTTGTAATTATTCAGATATTTCACCCGTTACTTTATCGGTATTGACAACTTGTATTGATATTGATGATGATAATGATGGCATACCAGATTATGTGGAGCTTAATAACCCGGTGGCATTGCAGGACGCAAACCTAAACGGAATACCAAACTGGAATGATGCTTCTTACCCAGGGTTTATAGATAATAACAGCGATGGATTTAATGATAATTTTGACCCCAGTGCAGATACCGATAATGATGGCATACCCAATTTTATGGATGCTAATTTTGCAGGATTTATTGATAGCAACGGCGATCTTGTAAATGATAATTTAGATAAAGACCTGGATGGTATTCCTAATCACCTGGACCTTGATAGTGATAATGATGGTATTCCTGATACGGTAGAATCTTATGGGGTAGATCAAAATGGAGATGGCGTCATAGATAATTATTCCAGCAGTGATGCAGATGGATTTTCGCAAAATGTAGATGCAAGTACAGGAGGGGTTGCCGGTTCGGGCAATGGCCTGGGAGCTCAGGATTTTGATAACGATGGCATACCTAATTATTTAGATACTGACAGCGATAATGACGGCATACCGGATATAATAGAAGCATTGGGTACCGATGCCGACAATGATGGGCATGTAGATGTATTTACTGATGATGATGAAGATGGCCTTTCGGATAATCTGGATTCTGATATTTTCAATGATCTTATTGCAGAAAATACTTCCATAAGTTTACTGCGTACCGGTGCCGATGTAAATGGCGACGGTCGTGCAGACAGTTATCCCTATAAAAATATGGATTACCAAACCAAACCAAATCCTTACGACCTGGATAGTGATATGGATGGAATTGTTGATGTAGTAGAGGCTGGATTTGCAGATACTGATTTTAATGGATTTGCCGATGGCCCGGTTGGTGCCGATGGTTGGAGTATTGCTATCAATGCACAAGCTTCACTCGGCCTTAGAAATTCTGATGGCAGTGCAGGTCCCGATTACCTGGATATAGACGCCGATGATGATGGCATACCAGATAATGTAGAAGGACAAACAACCGCTGGTTATAAATTTCCGCTATACCTTGATAATACTGATGGTGTAAATAAACAGGATGGTATAGATAACCAGTATGATAATTTTGCAGGCATAGGCGGTTCAGGAATTATTCCTGCCGATAAAGATGGCGATACCATTCCAGATTATTTAGACCTTGATACCGACGCTGATGGCATACTGGATATTGTAGAAGGAAATGATTTTAATTTGAATGGAATATATGATGACAATGTAACAATTACCAACCTGGATGCGGATGGAGATGGCCTGGATAATAGATTTGATTCACTTAATTCTGTTACCGATATCAGGGGTACATCTTACAGGATGGGTACTTCCGGCAGCCTGGTGGGCGATGCCACACCCGGTGGCCGCACACCCGTGCAAAAATTTACAGTGGCACAAACTGAAAGAGAATGGCGGTATGTTTCTTATGTATTGCCACTGCAGCATTTGCTCTTTAGCGGTCAACAAAATCTAAACATTGTTTCGCTCAACTGGTCTGTCATTACTCCTTTGCTTTTAGATAGATTTGAAATACAAAGAAGTATTGACAATATTTATTTTAAAACGATTATCAACCAGCCAGCATCAATTCCTGTAAATACATTAAAAAGTTTTGAAGCAAAAGATGATATTATAGATCTTAACTGCACATTGGTTTTTTACCGGCTCAAGGTAATAGCTCAGAACGGAGAAGAAAAATACAGCGAAGTGATAGTAGTAAAAAAAGGAGGCTCTAATAACAATATGAGTATTCAACCAAATCCTGCGCAGGATAATGTTGCCCTTAATTTTTATGCGGATAAAGAAAATATGGGTACTGTTGTTATTAAAGATTTTGCAGGAAGGCAGGTTATGATGCAAAAACATAAATTGCAGAAAGGAAGTAACAGTATTGCCCTATCAGGTTTATCTAACTACAGCAATGGAGTTTACACCGTGCAGGTAATTATTAATAATGATGTGATAACTCAAAAATTAGTTATCAAAAATTAGCAAGGCTCTTAGCAGGCAATCAATTATAAAACACCTATGCCCTTCCATTTTGTGGAAGGGTATTTTTTAAAGTAGCTTTGCGGCAATATGTACAGACTGAAAAAATCTCTTGGCCAGCATTTTTTAAAAGATGAAATTATTATTGGTAAAATTATAGCAGCTTTAAAAGAGCAATCATTTGTGCAACTGCTGGAAGTAGGCCCCGGCGCAGGGGCACTTACTAAGGATTTGCTGCAGCTACCCGGCATTCATTTTAAAGCAGTAGAACTGGATGATGAAAAAGTGCTGCTGCTGCAAAATAAATTTCCTGCATTAAAGGATAAAATCATTCACCGCAATTTCCTGGAAATAGATCAGCCCTTTACCGAACCCTTTGGCGTGATAGGAAATTTTCCTTACAATATTTCTACCCAGATACTTTTTAAAATTTTAGACTGGAAAGATTCTGTGCCCTTTGTAATAGGGATGTTTCAAAAAGAGGTGGCAGAAAGAGCTGCCTCTAAACCTGGCACCAAAGTATATGGTGTGCTAAGTGCGCTTATACAACCTTATTACGAAATAGAATATTTGTTTGATGTGCCCCAGCAAAGTTTTACACCTCCGCCAAAAGTAATGAGCGGTATGATAAGGCTTACCCGCAAAAAATATATGCTGGATGTAAAATCGGAAAGGGCTTATTGGGTTTTGGTAAAAACTGCGTTTAACCAGCGCCGTAAGACTATGCGCAATGCAGTAAAAAGTTTATTCTCTCCCGAAACATTGCAGGATGAATTATTTAATAAACGGGCAGAAGTGCTGAGTATAGAAGATTTTGCTGCACTAACCCACCGTATGCTATGAAAATATTTATACAGCAACTCCTGATTCATCTCGCTGTACTCCCCACTCATAACGCCCGACTGCGAACGATCGACTTTTTTTTATTTTTGGCCAGTTGCCTCTTATTGTTTTCCTGCTACACTCCCCGGTATGTTTACAGCCCGGCAGCACACAATGTTCCGTTGCTGTTGCAAAAAGGAGATAGTAAACTTGCCATAAATTATTCTTCCAACCTCAATAATAAAAAAACTTCGGGCAGCCAGGTTTTTCGTAACCGCAGCAATGGAATGGATGCTCAGGGAGCCGTAGCGATCAGTAATAAATTTGCACTGCAGGCAAATTATTTTTTACGCAATGAAAAAAACGAAGGAAATTATTCTACCTACCGGGATAGTGCAGTATTAAATTATAAAAGAAAACTTACAGAAATAGGATTGGGCTATTACACAAAGCTTCAGCCCCATGGCAGTGTTATACTGCAGGTATTTGCAGGCGTAGGTTTTGGAAGATTTAGTTTTACAGATTTCGGGAAAGATAATAACCAGCTAGCATACGCCCGTTTTCACCAGGCAGCCATTACAAAATTTTACGTGCAGCCCGCCATCATGTATCAATATAAAAAAAGAGTGGCAGCATCTTTTTCATCCCGTTTAAGCATAATCCGGTTTCACAATATTAAAACAGATTATAGCTCCGCAGAACTTAGAAATTTTGAGCTGGATAGTTTATCCCTTTCTCCTGTAGTATTCTGGGAACCTGCTTTTATAAATACGATCGGGTTTAAAAAAATACCCGGCCTAAGGGTAGAATACCAGGTGGGTTTAAGTGTATTGCTAAGCCATCGTTTTATAGATGCCCGGTCTTTTAATTTTTCGCTTGGGCTGCAGGCAGACCTGCCAAAGCTTTTTAAAATGCATGCTTCAGCCACAAAAAAAAATTAGCCTGCTGCTTTTAAATTTGCATATAATATTATTTTTATCATTTATCTATGGCCTTTTATACTCTTATTTACTTCAGCAAAGCATACTGAAGCACAAACACTACATCTATTTACCTGAAGTATATTTTGTATAAATATCTATTTCTCCCTTTTAAATTGTTTTTGATATTTTCTTGCCCTTTTATAATTTTTTTCTTAAAAAAATCTTTCAAAACTCTTATCAAAAAAAACAGTAATATTTATTTATTTATCATCAGCCTAAAGGATTAAAACTTAAAGGAAAATTTTTTAAATAAATATAGATAAGGTTAAAAACTAGAAATATAATCTTTTAACATAGCCCTTATTTTAATGACAATAACATGACAAAGGTCATTTTATTAAATGTTTTTTGTCATTAAGCCTCCATTGTGGGTAGTATATGTTTGCAAAAGAAATATTAATAACTAAAATTAAATTAATACATTATGAAACTCTTCCAAAACAGGTACATCTGGGTAATTACTTCCTTTGTATTATTTGCAGGATATTGGCTTAGCTGCACCAAAAGTGACCAGGTATTAGACACTCCTACGACCCAAACTACCAACAACTCAACCGATCTTTTATCAGTAAAAGTAACCACCCCACCCAGCATAGATGGTACGGTAGATGCTATGTGGGATAATATCCCTAAGCTACAATTTAGCACCGTAGTTCCCGAAGTAACCGGTGATGTATTCAGGGGTTATACCGGTAATATTATTCCTTCTGTAACATTGCGTTCTGCTTACGATGCAACAAATATTTATTTCCTGGCAGAGTGGGTAGATCCTACCAAATCATTTCAACGTGGTCTCTGGTATTTTAACCCAACTACACAAATGTGGGCACAGGAAAAAGGCACGTTTGATTTTGATGCAATTACAGGGGCTGTATTAAGAAAACCCTTTTATGAAGATAAAGCCGCATTGCTTTGGAACATTAATAATTCTGTTACGGGGTGGAGTAGCGCTACCTGCTACAAATCCTGTCATACCGGCTTACCCGTTCTGGATGGTTCAAGCCGTCACTTCACCAATTTCCCCTCAGAGAAAATTGATATGTGGCATTGGAAATCTGTAAGAGGTGGTGTAAATGCAGGTTACCAGTTAAATGATCAATACCAGGATAATACCTATCCCAATGGCAGAAAAAGTGATCCGGGTGTGGATGTTTATCAAAATAATAAACAAACACTTGCTATTACTGGGTCAGCTCCTGCAATATTGGTTTCTGTACCAAAATATATCATACCTGCCAGAACTGATAATAACTGGATAATGAACTCAGAAGTTACTTCTGGCACTGCAAAACTTGTTACTGCAGTTGCTGCTAATGGTGTACTTACTTTAGGTGATGCCACTTCCATTGATCCTAACGTTGGAACCGATTATCAAAGAGTTGGTGCCGGGCTTGGTGCAAAAGCTATTGCCGGGGTTACACTTAATGATGTAGGCTATACTGGCAGTGCCGGTGATATAACCTGTAAATCTGTTCATACAGGAACAGGCTGGATTTTAGAATTCAAGAGAGCCTTGACTACTGCTGATAATGTTTATGATGTAGATTTTGCATCATTAGCTGATCAGTATTTTGGTTTTGCCATTTTTGAAAATGCACAAATTGCGCATTCTATTAAAGCTAACCTTGTATTAAAGTTTAAAAAATAAAGGCTGCAATCTGTTACTAAAGTTCTTAAAACTAAAATTATGTTACACAATAAAAAAACAATCGTGTTTGTTGCAGGCTTCACAATGCTGTTGATGATGGGTTGTTACAAAGACAGAACACTCATT
>JBKJSJ010000385.1:0-9516 GCA_046595965.1 Ferruginibacter sp. | reverse complement strand
ATTGCCTCCGGGATAATTCCTGGTATCAATAGCATACTTTACTGTAAGCGTATCTCCTGCCAAAAGTGCTTTGCGTTTAGGAATGTCTATCTGATGGGGTACATTGTTTCTGTCAGTAATGATAAACTTTACTTTTAGCAAACTGTCAAAAGATGTTTGGCTGATATTTTTAAATGCAAGTGCAAAATTTACAAACTGACCCTGTTCCACGGTGTCTGTTATCTGGAATAGCACATTGGGTGCTACTGCTCCTTCGGGAGCCAGAGTGGCATTAACTCTCCAATACTTAAGCTGATTAGGGGTTGTATATATATCATCTTTATTCAACATTTTTAATTTCAGAAAAGGATATATTTTAGCGTCAATAAAACTTAAACTTGTATCAGTAGCTGGTGCAACTGTAGTCATCAAATTTGAAGTGCCATCATTTTTTATTCCCCACACTTCAATTTTTACGGTATCTGCCTGTTGAAAAGGGTCGCTGGAAGAACCCCGCCAGTGCAGTTCTTTCCATTCTTTTACAGGACCATAAGCAGGCGTCTCTATATTTCCGGAAGGGTTTCTGGTAAGCAGGTTTATAGATTCTTCAATATAGGAAGTATCATCCCTACCCATTATCTGCACAGGCGTAAAAGAACTGCTTCCTTTTTTATAAAAATATAAAAAAGGAAGATTTCTATAAAAACTATCAATCTGGTTAAATCCAACCGACTTCAATTTATGATACAGCGATTTACCAGATCCCAAAGTAGTAGTGTCTTTCATCCAATCACCAATAAAGCTTGTATTGGAATTAATCCCAATATTAGTAATGGCCACATACATCCCCTGGGGAATAGAATCCATAAAGTCCATTGCTCTTTTACGGTAAGGAATCCCCCCGGGATTACCATAAGGAAATTCAAAAAATGCCCGACTGCCATCCCCACCATTTGTACAAACATAAGCTGACCCATACGAGCCTTGTGTAGGAGTAACCGGTCTGTTTCGCATAGTCTTTAGTGCTACTGTATCAAAAATATAAAATTGAAGAGAATTGTAATTACACTTATAAAATTCCACACGGTCAAAGTCAAGGTTTACATTTATTTTATCATAGTTAAAATAGGGATATAGGCCTGTTCTTATAATAAGGTTCCTGGCTACCAGAGGATAACGGAAAACTCTGTCTCCATCTAATAGCATATTATTATATGTTGATTTTAGATGCTGGAAATAATGTGACTGATTAAACCCTGTGCCGCTATTAGGGAGGTAAATAAATGAATGCGCATTCCATATTACCGCAGCATTGCCAATTGGCACAATCGATACTCTCCAATAATATACAATACTATCTGTAAATGTTATATTGGTTGGTGTAAATTGTACTATACCTCCAATTCCACTAGTGTTGTATATTTTTTTAAAGGCTGAATTAAAAAGTTCAGTTGTATCTACTTCCATTACATATTGTCTTATCGAGCCTAAAGGATTGGCCGTATTGGCGATATAGGTAATATTTTGTTGGTTTATTATAGAATAATTGTAGGGAATTGATGGCCGGAGTTCATCTTCAAAAACATAAAAATCTTTGGTAACTGAATTGTTGGTTTCAAATAACTCATCTACTTTATTGGTGTAATCCAGGTCTACAATTATTTTATTCAGCCCTTTGTCTGTAATAGGATTTATAGGAACTGTAAAATGTAGGGAATCGGTATTTCTTATTGCTGGTATTTTTTTATTGAATATAATTCTGATGGTATCATTGGGCAATTTTCTTTTTATAGAAACCCAGATAGAATCATTAGTAGCTTTACCAATATTTTGCATTTTTACATCCAGATTAAAACTGGCATCGGCCACAGAAATTATAGATGGGCTAATTTTTATTAATTGGTCCTCTACAACATAATCTGGTTTTGCAAAAGAATTAATATGGATTGCAGGATCCCCATGCAGGTTTACTTCTTCTAGGTGAATACGGGTATAAAAATCCAGTGTAGGATTTAATCCCCCCATGATTCTAATTATTTCCCTAATCTGGTTGCCCACAGTATTTCCATACATTGTGTTGCCAAATAAAGTATAAAGGTTTACATTATAAAAATTTAAGAAGGGAGGGATACCATAATGCGTATCAGCCAAAAAACCAATACTTCCTCTTTGGTCTGCCAGTACATATTTTTCTGAAAGACTTTGATTTCCAGAAAACCTTAAAGGATCAAAATTATAAAAATTCCCTGCACTACATCCGCTTACATTAAAGAATGGATATTTCCCTACATTATTATAAACATAAGGGTTATTCATATTAAATTCAAAAGTATTAGCGGAGGAGTGCCCGAAATAACCAATCAGACCTAGCCCTTGGTTTATTGATTGTTCTATACGTTGACTATTACCTTGCTGCACAGCACCTGTTGAAGACTTTGAAAACGTCTCGGAATTACCTCCAAATAAAGTATCCTTGACTATATTCTGATAAACATTCATAAAAGATTTAAAAGTTTCATTTTCTGAGCTATCTTTCCCTCCCGCCACATGCAATATATTTTTCATCCATGCTTTATCTGCTATATAAGGACTCGAAGTTTGTTGTGCCTGCTCGTATTGCTTTACTTTTTGAAAATAATGATTTACTTCAGTTCCGTTTACAGCACCCAGGCGACCTACGGGTACGAGTGGGTATGTGGTTCCAGGCTCGGAAACAAGCAAAATATCGGATGAGGGCACCCCAAAAGTTGTTATTAAATTTAGCTTGTCCTTTAAAGGATTGGCTCTAAAATTCCAATTGTCCGGGTAATTCAAACCCCTTCCTATTATAAAAATATATTTTGGTTTTACCGTAAAATTCCGGCTGGCATATCTTACAAAATCTCTCACTGCTGCCGGATGATTTTTAATACCAAAAGCAAACTGATCTGTAAGCTCGTCTATATTAAATATTTTTGAATTGAATGCACCACCCGGTACAGTACTGCGATAGGCTCTGTAATCTTCTACATAATTGTGTCCGCTACCATCGTTATATAGCAACTGGTTACTTATAATAATATAGTCTGCCTGGTTAATGATATTGGCATAGTTTGCAAAAAGTTTGGGAGCAGCTATTGAAGAAATAAAATTAATATTAGTACCATCATTCGCCAATAGCATAAACTTACGGGTAACTTCTGAGGATGCAGGCAATACAAATTTTACCTTTCCCGGGGTAGAGGAAATTTCTCCGATATATTTTTTACCCGTAGTAAAATCGTATAAAACTGGCGCAATCGCATTATAATCAAAGTTGTCTATTACCAGGTAATTACCAGTAGTGGAGGCTGCCAATTCAAAATAAAATTCTTTTTTATTATTAAAGTTAAAGGTAGCCGGATATGTAATGCCCAATCTGGCAATTGTAACACGATCTGTGGGAAGTGATGTTTCAGTTCCATTGGCTCCAATAAGTAAATTTCCACCATTATTAGGTAGTAAAGAAATCGGAAGATTGGTAAGATTCATTTTTACATAATCAAAATAGGGCATGGCTGCACTATCAATATTATTACTGTAAAACATTATTTTAAAATTTCTAACATTGGGAGCATTTCCAGCAGCATAAGCTCTTAAAGACAGGCTATTTTGGGGACCTGTTCTGTACACATTAAGTTGTGAAAATAGCTGAAATAATGAACAACAGGGAGTTGCATCCCCGGAAGTCCATCCTTCTCCTGCATCAAAAGCAGAAGAATAAACATACTCACCAACCTGGTTGGCATAACCCCTGTTTATTACCCTTCTATAAAATGAATCAATTGATCGCATAAAATATGGATCGGGGGTTGCTAAACTGGGTGCACTATTAATGGATGAAATAAAACGCAGGTTTCCGCCTGCAGGGTTCACAGTCATAAAATAAGCTGCAGTATCCGTTTCCAAACTAAAGCGTTCATTCAGTTGAAAATCTTGATTCTTATACAAAGCTTTATCGGGTTTGCCATCATTCATTTCTCCCCAAAATTCAATATAATCCGCAGCTCCAAGGGCAGCATTACTAACAGAAGTATATAAACGAACCTGCTCACCATTTTTCCAAAGCTGAAAATGATCTGCATTTACTGCTCCTAAGCCGGCAGCCGCCAGTGTAGCTTGTGGAATACGGCATAGCTGATCCTTATCCAATAAAAATTTATAGTAGGTTTTACTGTAATCAATCCAGCTATTGTTTAACTGCGATTTTGCATTAAAAGCTATAAGTAATAAAACAGCTATAAGTATTTTTTTCATCATGTCAGATGTTATAATTAGTTAGTTTTCTTTTTTTACAAAATTTATACGGAGCGAAAAAATATGGGTAAACAACGGATTGGATTGATTGGCCAAATTTGAAAAAGCATAATCCAGCATTACATTATTTATTTTAAATCCTGCACCCAGGCTTGGCTGGTATATCCATACTTTTTTTTGATTCAGGGTATCTTCATCGGCCAATGCTTTTTGAAAATTGGTAATGCCCGCCCTCACAAAAAATACATCTTTAATGGCAGCCTCCAGGCCAAGATGCGGATCTAGACTGATGGTATTTCCACTAAACACTGTATTTCTTTTACCATCAAATGTAAAATCAACATTAGCTTCTGTAAGCAACTTGACGCTGCTGCCCAAATTAAATTGGTAAGCACCACCCAGCACCAGCCGGGGAGCCGTAAGTTCTGTTGACTTTACAGGAATATCATTATTGGTGAGGTACAATACTTCTTTTTCTTTTTCTGTAAATTTAAAAGTCCAGGCATTAAAGGTGGTAGTAATATCACGTGCCACTAAACCTGCCCGCCAGTTTTTTCCCCGCATTTGAATTCCTGCATCCAAACCAAAGCCCCATGCACTGGCAAATGTGCCCACTTTTCTGTAAATCACTTTTGCATTTGCACCTACACTTATTCTTTTTGTTTCTGTTTCTTTTAAATTTTGAGCAAAAGAAAAAAGAAAAGCATAATCTGCAGAAGAAAAAGTTTGAATATTATTGTAATTTATACTACCATCTGGTTCTACCAGGTACAATGTGTTAGGAATATCATCTACAGCAAATCTTAAAAGGGAAAACCCGAGTGTTCTTTTATTGTTTTGAACTGGTACTGCTAGTGAAGCATAGTCGTATTTTGCTATTCCAGCAAAATAATCGGCGTGCATAATGCCTGCATTGGGATGATCTTTAACACCTGTAAGCCCCGCAGGATTCCAGTAACCAGCAGTAGCATCATCAACACTTGCCACCTGTGCATTGCCCATAGCTAATCCCCTTGCACCTGCACCTATATTTAAAAATTCGTTGGAGTATTTTCTAAATTGTGGTAAGGCTTTAGTTGGGCAAAGCAATATTAAAATGAAAGCAGTAAAGCTTAATTTCATGTGTTTTCTATTGAATTTTTGAATTCAGATTAAAAGAACCTTCTTATCAAACGTATTTATACTATACAAATTGTGCTAATTTCTGTTATACTAATGAGTTCAAATTTACAGGTTTGAACTAAGATATACGGAAAATTCCTGCTGAGCGTATTTATATAGATAATAGGATGATGTATCTGGTTAAATAGCTGCAAATCCCCCTCAATAAATTTTTTCCTTAATGCCATGGTTAAATACTTTTATTTTTAAAAAAATTTCTGCTCATTTTTGCACTCCAACCAATAATACCAATTAATAAAAATTTATGACCAACTCTTTTATAGATGAAATGCGCTGGAGAGGCATGTTGCAGGATATAATGCCAGGCACAGAAGAACAATTGAACAAAGAAATGACTTCGGCTTATATAGGTTTTGATCCTACAGCAGACAGTCTGCATATAGGAAGCCTGGTGCCAATTCTTTTATTGGTTCATCTGCAAAAAGCAGGGCATAAACCTTATGCACTGGTAGGCGGAGCTACAGGTATGGTGGGCGACCCAAGTGGTAAAAGTGAAGAACGGAATATGCTGAGCGAAGAAGTATTGGCTAAAAATGAAGCCGGTGTAAAAGCACAACTGGAAAGGTTTTTAAATTTTGATACCAACCTGCCAAATGCGGCGGTAATGGTAAATAATTTTGACTGGTTTAAAAATATAAGCTTTCTGCAATTTATAAGAGATGCCGGCAAACATATTACTGTAAATTATATGATGGCTAAGGAAAGTGTAAAGAAAAGACTGGAAGCTGAGCAGGGAATGTCGTTTACTGAATTTACTTACCAACTGGTGCAGGGATATGATTTTTACTGGCTATATAAAAATAAAAACTGCAAACTGCAGATGGGAGGTAGCGATCAGTGGGGCAATATTGTAACTGGTGCCGAACTTATCCGCCGAAAAGAGGGTGGCGAAGCTTTTGCATTTACCTGTCCGCTTATAAAAAAAGCTGATGGCACCAAGTTTGGAAAATCTGAGCAGGGAAATATCTGGTTAGATGCCAATAAAACAACCCCGTATCAATTCTACCAGTTTTGGCTAAATGCTTCTGATGCAGATGCTGCAGCATGGATAAAAATATTTACCTTTTTATCTAAAGAAATTATTGAAGAGCTAACAGAAAAACATGCTGCAAACCCGGCTGAAAGATTATTGCAAAAAACGCTTGCAAAGGAACTTACTATTTTTATTCATGGTAAGGATGCTTATGAAAAAGCAATGGATACAACGGCCAAATTATTTGCTTCGCAAAATGATGATGCCCAAAGCCTGAGTGAAGAAGACCTGAACAATATGGAAGGAATTATTAAAACAGATTTTGCCGCATCTAAAATTTCCGAAGGAATAGACCTGGTAAGCTTTTTGGCAGAAAACAATATTTTTTCCAGCAAGGGCGAAGCCCGCAAAGCAGTGCAGGGTGGCGGTATAAGCATCAACAGAAAAAAAGCAGAAACAATAGAGTTAAAAATTGACAGCAGTTTACTGCTCCATCAAAAATATTTGCTGCTGCAAAAAGGAAAGAGAAATTTTTATCTCATAAGAGTAATATAAAATTAAAAAGCATACCCGTAAAAGATGCTTTTAGTATTTTATTTTACATGAACTTTTTTTATTACCACAGCACCTTCAGAAACTTCGGGAATAAACTGCCGTTCATTTACAAGGTATCCATTGCCCTTTTCGCAAAAGTGAACTTTCATATTTTCTATACTGATGGGGCAACCATCAGGGATATCTGCAATATTGCTGTGCCTTATATCGTGGCCATCTACTATAATAACCAGTCCGCTTCCAATAGCTTCCATTTTATTGCTCCCGGTTATAAGCATACCTGTATCTTCTCCCAGGCCTATTCCAATACAGGAAGGATTGCCAGCCACAGCCTGTGCCAGCCTGCCAAAACGCCCACGTTTTTCAAAATGAGAATCAAAAATTACATCATCCATAAAACCCAGGCCGGTAGTAATTTTTACCTCCCCTTTTAAATGAGCCTGGCTTGCATTTCCTTCATAAATCATAGTATTGCTCATGGCCATGGCACCAGCAGATGTGCCTGCTATTAAAAAATTTTCTTCTTCGTTTAAACGTTTTAATAAAATATTCAGCAACTGTGTGCCTCCAAAAATACTGGACAACCTCAGTTGATTTCCACCCGTAAACATAACAGCATTGCATTCCTGTATGCGCTGCAGGTATTCTTCATTGGATACATCAGACCTGTTGCGGATATGCATTACGCCTACATTGGTGGATCCTATTTTACCAAACGAATCCATGTATTTATCGCCTACCTCATAAGGTATCATACTGGCGGTAGTTATTACTTCAATGCGGGATAAAGAGCCCCCGGCTTCCTGCACAATACGGCGCAAAATACCCCTCTCAAAAAAATTAAGATTGCTTCTTATTTCTCCATTTTCCAGTTCAGTTCCTTTATCTTCTGCCCCGCCTATGGCAATTAGTTTTCCTTTAGCAAATTGCATTTAATCATTTTTGTGATGGCTACAAAATTAAGGGAAATCAATTTTGATCCATTCCAGGTAGTTATTAACTACTGTGAATTAACTTTTAAAACTAAAATTTTGTTACCCTTAAAAAACTATCATTTTATTATTTAATTGTGTAAAGCCCGTTGTTTTTTTGTAAACCAAAATGATTTCATTAATTTCCTCTTCTTTAAAAGAAAACAGGGCAGGTTAAATTATGAAAATAGAAGAAATAAAAATATTAAGGGGTCCCAATTACTGGAGTGTGCGTCGTATAAAGCTAATACAGATGAAGCTTAACCTGGAAGATTTAGAACAACGCCCCACCAATAATATAACGGGTTTTAGAGAAAGATTGGAAGCGATGTTTCCTACAATGTATGAGCATCGGTGCAGCGAAGGAGTGGCTGGTGGATTTTTTCACCGGGTAGATGAAGGTACCTGGATGGGGCATGTTATAGAACATATAGCTCTGGAAATGCAGACACTTGCTGGCATGGATACAGGTTTTGGCCGTACCCGTGGCACAGGTGTAGTAGGCGAATATTATGTATGTATCAGTTATATGGAGGAGGATGCAGGCATCTATGCGGCAAAAGCTGCAGTAAGAGTGGCTCAGGCATTAACTGACGATGTTGCTTACGACCTGGAAGAAGACATCATGCGCCTGCGGGAGATAAGGGAAGAAACCAGGCTTGGCCCAAGCACAGGTTGTATTGTGGATGAAGCAGCTAAAAGAGGCATTCCATTTATACGGTTGAATAAACATTCTTTGGTGCAGCTTGGTTATGGTGTTCATCAAAAAAGAATAAGAGCTACCATTGCCAGTACTACCAGCAACATTGCAGTAGATATAGCCTGCGATAAAGAAGAAACCAAAGCATTGCTGCTGGCTGCAGAAATACCGGTACCAAACGGAACTGTAATAAGAACTGAGGCAGGTTTAGAAGAAGCGGTAGAGAAATATGGGTATCCATTGGTAATAAAACCCATTGATGGAAACCATGGAAAAGGCAATACTACCAACATAACAACCTGGGAGCAAGCAGTAACTGCACTGGAAGCTGCCCAAAAATATGGCCGCAGTTCAATTATAGAAAAATATATTACTGGTTTTGATTTTAGAATACTGGTGATTAATTATAAATTTATTTGTGCAGCATTGCGTACACCTGCTTCTGTTACCGGCGATGGAACAAGTACTATTCAGGAGTTGATTGATATTACCAATAAAGATCCACGCCGCGGATATGGCCACGAAAAAGTACTCACCCAGATAACAATTGATTCCTTTACCCAAATAATGCTGGATGAAAAGAACTACAGCTTAGATACGGTTCCCCCAAAAGGCGAACTGGTGCTGCTTAAACCTACAGCCAATCTTTCTACCGGTGGTACTTCTACCGATGTAACTGATGAAGTGCATCCTGCCAATATTTTTATGTGCGAACGCATAGCTAAAATTATTGGACTGGATATTTGCGGTATAGATATAATGGCCAGCGATCTTCGTACACCAGTATCGGAAAATGGAGGAGCCATCCTGGAAGTAAATGCTGCTCCTGGCTTTCGCATGCACATAGATCCATCCGAAGGATTGCCCAGGAATGTGGCAGA
>JBKJSJ010000375.1:0-4000 GCA_046595965.1 Ferruginibacter sp. | reverse complement strand
TATATAAATGGTATCGCAATTTTCAAACTGTCCGGCCACTTCAAACTCATTGGCGGCTCTAAGGAATTGAGCAAGCCGTTCCCGCAGGTCTTTATCATCTTCGTAAATTAGTAGCCGTATCAAATTGTTGTATTCAACTGCTAAGATAAACCTTATCAATAATCTTCCTATCCCATAAAGTGGTTAGGCAGTAAAGAGCATTATGAATGATTTTTTTAATGTTATCCATTCCATTTAACTTTACGAACACACAAATGTTTTTTACTGATGCTTAAAAAATTGATTAGAGGTTTTGTTCCAAAGTTTTTTTTATTATCTGGTTGTTTTTGGCTTTGTCAATATCCTGCCGAAGCGCAGGAAAATGAAACCCCATTTATTAAACTGGTTACTCCCACAAAAGAAAAAAATGCCGTAACCAGCCTGCGGCATTTTATTACAGGCAGTACCTGCAAATCCTGTAGTATAACTGTAAATAACGAACCCGTAAAAGTGTATAGCTCCGGTGGTTTTGCTTATGAATTAAATATGTTGGGAACAGATAGTTTATTTACGATTTTAGCTACTTCGACCAATAAAAAATGGGTGAGCAAAAAAATTGAATTCAATTACACAGCACCCAAACCTGCAGAGTCAGTAAAAATATTTGACATAGAAAGCATTCAAACTTATCCCGAAGGAAACCTGCTGTTAATGCCGGGCGATAAAATACAAGTTAAGGTTAAAGCATTACCGGGGGCAACTGTTAGCAGTTTTAAAAATATGCCTTTGTACGAACTTCCCCCGGCTTTTGCAGGAGGAATGAAAGGAATATACCAGGGAGAATATACCGTATTGCCCACCGATAGTTTTTTATCCCTTAAAATACCTGTTACGCTGAGGGATTCAGGCGGTCAGCGCATTACCAAAGAAAGCCGTTACCAGTTTTCTGTTATGTCTCCATTAGCATCTGATGTAGCTGTTACCACAGGAAGGCTGGCCCATCTTGAATATGGCCTCGGCGACGACAGGCTTGGCGGAGCAAAAATCGGTTATCTCGACAGCCTGGTACAATTAAAAATTATTGGTAAAGTGGGAAGTGGTTATAAAATAGAATTGGCTAAAAACAGAATAGCTTATATCCCAGACGACCTGGTAACGCTGATGCCAAAGGGCAGCTTTGCAGCATCTTCTCTTACGGGTAGCTGGAGTGTGTATGGAGATGAAAAATATGATTATGTTACGCTCTCTTTATCAGCAAGATTGCCTTACCAAAGTTTCCAGGAATTAAATCCTTCTAAAATAATCGTGGATGTATTTGGTGCTTCCAACAACAGCAACTGGATATCGCAATTACAATCGGTAAAAGAAATAGACCATGTTGATTATGAGCAATTGGCCGATGATATTTTTAGAATAAAAATTCAGTTGAAACATTCCCAACATTGGGGGCACCAGGTTTACTACAAAGCAAATACGCTGGTAATAAAAATTAAACAGCAACCAAAAGATTTATCGTTAAATAAATTAATTATTGCAGTAGATGCCGGCCACGGAGGTAGTAATACCGGTGCTGGCGGGCTCACTGGTACGCTGGAAAAAAACTTCACACTGGAAGTAGCTTTAAAATTAGAGAAAGCATTACAGAAGGCAGGTGCAAAAGTTATTATGACCCGCAGCACAGAAAAATTAGTGGACAACAAAGAGCGCATCATTTTTTACAGGGATAGTCTGCCAGACCTGCTGGTGAGTATCCATTTAAATTCGGCCGGAGATCCCATTCGAGCGGCTGGAACAAGTACGCATTACCGGTATGTGGGCAATAAAAAGTTAAGCACTATTATTAACCAACGGATGCAGGAGTTGGGGTTAAAACAATATGGCGTAATAGGGTCATTTAATTTTATGCTCAACAGCCCCACAGAATACCCTAATGTGCTGGTAGAAACTTTATTTATAAGCAACCCTGCAGAAGAAGCTTTAATTTTAGAACAAGCCTTTCAGCAAAATATGGCCGATAAAATAGTAAAGGGTATTGAAGACTTTTTGGCCGATGCTGGCCGGGATAAATAATTAGCTACGCTCAATGAGGTATTTACTTAGATATGCAAAACACTAATTTTGCTCACTATGCCAGGTAAAAAACAAATAATATGTATTGTAGAAGATAAGGCAGACCTTAGAGAAGCTATGAATATGATGGTGGAGATGAGCGATCTGTATGAGTTGGGCGGCAGCTATGCAAATGCAGAAGAAGCATTAAGTGAAATTCCTGCTGTAAAACCAACTGCAGTTTTAATGGATATAAATCTGCCGGGTGCCAGCGGCATTCAATGTGTAAATGCATTAAAATCTATGTACCCTTCTATGTTGTTTTTAATGTGTACGGCTTATGAGGATACAGATAAAATTTTTGATTCACTAAAAGCAGGAGCCAGCGGGTATATTTTAAAAACAGAAGGTCCTCAAAAAATAATAGAAGCCCTGGATGATATGATATCAGGCGGAAGCCCCATGAGCAGCAATATTGCCCGCAAAGTGGTAGCAAGCTTTACCAAAATGGGAAAAGATAATGCGCTCATTGAAACACTGACCGACAGGGAAAAAATGGTATTGGATCACCTTGCAAAAGGCCTGATAGGAAAAGAGGTGGCCGATGCATTAAACATAAGTTGGGGAACAGTGCGCAAACATGTGCAGAATATTTATAAAAAACTACAGGTGAACACAAGAGTGGAAGCTGTAAATCTTTACCTGAAAAGATAAATAGTACCGTTAAAAAAATCCCACCATAATATTGTAGCATTACAGGACTAAAAAATATAGTTAACCCCTTTATAAAACCAATCTCACCAAAATAGCAAAATCATCGGGTTGGTATGCAACAGGTATGAATAAATTCAGCGAAATATTTATTTTTTTTCATGAAAGTGTAGCCCTGTTTATGGCTGTATTTTTTTTCATTCAGTTTAGTATTCTTAAAAAAAAGGAATATCTTTTTTATGCACTTTATCTTTTGTTCTTAACTATATATTACCTGCTGGCCATTCCAGAATTTTTCTTTGGCATTTCTCATGATGATACCAAGGCAATTGAGGGGTACAATCTTTTTAAAAGGCCGGTGCAATTTCTTATTAGTTTTTTTTACACGCTTTTTGTAATGTATTACCTGGGGTTGAAAAATAAATCAAAACCCCTTTACCGCATTTTTAGATGGCTGCTGGTATTATATATGGTTTTGAGTTTAACCTGTTTTATTGGAAATTTTTTAGGCATAAAGTATGATCCTGCATATTATATCCTGGGCATGTTGCTATTTCCTTTGCAACTATATGTGGTTATTGCATTGTTCAAATACAAAGTGCCTTATGCCCGTTATATTATATGGGGCAGCATTATTGTACTGGTGGGCAGTATTGTTACCTTATTATTTTCTTTATACCTGACCAAAAATCCTGTTGGGCCAGTAAACAATTCCAATACGTATATTCCTGTAATGATAAGCATACTGCTGGATATATTCCTGTTTACAGTAGCCTTGCAGCGCAAGATTGCAGACAACGAAAAATCTTTAATCAATGCAGCACTTAACAGGCATCAGGCAATATTGCTGGAAAGAGAACGCATTATTGCAGACTTGCATGATGATGTAGGCGGAGGACTTAGCAGTATTCGTATGATGAGCGACCTGATGGCACTGCAAACCCCGGAACAAATAAATAGGGAGCCCGTAAATTTTGCACATAAAATTTCTACCACCGCCAAAGAAATTGCTCAGCGGATGAATACAATTATCTGGAGCCTGAATACAGAAAATGATACCCTGCAAAGCTTTGTAGAATATGCAAGGCATTTTGGAATTTCCTTTTTTGAAAACAGTCCGGTACAATTTAAATGTACTACCACCGGCCAACTTCCTTTGCATAAAGAGTTGAGTGGTGTGCTGCGCAAAAATCTTTTTTTAATTTTTAAAGAAGCATTGCACAACAGCTTAAAACATGCTGCTGCCAAAAATGCCACCCTG
>JBKJSJ010000357.1:0-2784 GCA_046595965.1 Ferruginibacter sp. | reverse complement strand
CACTACAGGAATATTAAATCCCCGGATCATTTTTTTTATATCGGGTATGGCTCCTCTTATATCTTCCGGTGTTTCCTGGCGGTTGGCTTTGTAGTCTGCAAAATCGGTATGCCTTTCGGTAGGTGCATGCGTATCAAAACATACGGCTATATGTGTGGGCTTTTGATTATTGATTAATTCTACCAGGGTATTTACAAACCCAAATTGTGCATTGGTATTTCTGCCCTGGCTGGTAATGCGGGGGCTGCGGATGAGTGCATAATAGGCACGGAATACGAGTGCGTAAGCATCTAACAGAAACAGTTTTTTTTCCATAGAGCAAATGTAGATTTTTGAGTTTAGATTTGTACTACTGTTGTTAATGATAAAAAAAGCGAAACTTTAATTTGTTCCGCTTTTTGTATAAGGTTAAAATCTTGTCTCCAGATAATGAGGCAACATGGCTCTCCAGGTGGGCCAGTCATGTTTCCATTCGTTCCCCCACACATCCAGTTCATGCGGAATGCCTTTTGTATGGAGCACGCCCGAAAAATTGCGGGCTGCCTGTGGGTCTTCATAATCGCCGGTGCCAGTAAGAATGTGAATATGCCTGCTGCTGCGGATGGTATTTAAACTCCACTCATCTGTAAGATTAGGAATATAATGACAGGGCGAATTAAAATATACCTGGTCGTCGTAAAAACCTTTGGTATATTCTGTAAGATCATACACACCACTCATTGCTATTACGCCATTAATAAGATCCGGCCTTTTTAAAAATAAATTCATGCTGTGCAATGCACCAAACGAAGCCCCACAGGTAATGATGGGGGTTTCATTGCTGGTATTGTTTTTAATAAAAGGTACCACTTCGTCAAAAATATATTTATTAAACTGGTTATGCCGGATGGCTTTGTGTTCTCCCTGCATTTCATTATTCAGCCAGCTTTCATTATTAATACTGTTTACAGAAAATACTTTTACTTTCCCACTGTTTATATAAGGTGCCAGTGTATCCATCAGTTGAAAGCGTTCGTACTCCAGGTAATCTGCAGCAGCAGTTGGTACCAGCAATAAAGCAAATCCATAATCGCCATACCCTACGATGGGCATTTCTTTTTGCAGCGATGGGCTGTACCAGGAAAAAAGTTCTCTTTTCATTTTTGTATGTTTTTATTTGCCAGGATTTAAATATGAATTTTCTCTGATAAATCAAACTGTTCTAAAATTATTACTACTGCCGCTTTCAATATATGTAGAAAATTTAATACTCATACAGGTGTGTAAAAATGATTCTTTTTTAAATAATAATGCTTTTTTAATAAATAATAAAATAAACCTGGCACACAGGCAAAGAACTACTACATAGGAATAAGTAAGAAAGTGGCAAAAAATTATTGTATAGAAAGGAATGAAAGATGAAAAGTAACAAGTTGGAAAAGAAGCAAAATATTTTTTCTGTAAGAAAAGGCAATATATTTTGCAGGATCATACCAGCTCCCATAAATATTTAAAACAGATCGTCCACGCCTCTCTAAATGCCCTCAATACAAATTATCTTTGCCGCATGCGAAATTATTTAGACGAATTGAATGAACCCCAGCGGGAAGCAGTGTTGCATAAAGACGGCCCTATCATGATTATTGCCGGCGCAGGAAGCGGCAAAACAAAAGTTTTACCCACCCGCATTACCCACCTGATGGCGCACCACCAGGTAGATGCTTTTAATATACTGGCACTTACTTTTACCAACAAAGCGGCTGCAGAAATGAAAGAACGCATTGGTAAAATTTTGGGTGGCAGCGAAGCCCGTAATTTGTATGTAGGTACTTTTCATAGTGTGTTTGCCAGAATACTAAGAGCAGAAGCCAATAAAATTGGCTACCCCAATAATTTTACCATCTACGATACGGATGATGCAAAGAGCGTAGTGAAAACGGTCGTAAAAGAAATGGACCTGGATGATAAGCAGTATAAAGCCAACATCGTTTACAACCGGATATCAGCAGCCAAAAATGCTTTGGTAGGCCCCGCAGATTACCTGAATGATTATACGCTGCAGCAGGAAGATGCCCGTACCAACCGCCCCATGATTGGGCAGATATATGATGCTTACGCTAAACGCTGTTTTAAAAACGGTGCTATGGATTTTGATGACCTGCTTTTTAAAATGTACATCCTGCTAAAAAATAATGCAGATTCGCTTAGCAAGTATCAACGCAAGTTTAAATACATTCTGATAGATGAGTACCAGGATACAAACCCTGCCCAGTACGAAATAATAAAACTACTGGGAGCCATGCACGAAAATGTTTGTGTAGTAGGGGATGATGCACAAAGCATTTACAGTTTTCGTGGAGCCACTATTGAAAATATATTACAGTTTCAAAGAGATTACGATGATGTAAAACTGGTGAAGCTGGAGCAGAATTACCGCAGCACCAAAACTATTTTGAATGTGGCCAACGAAATAATTGGCAACAATAAAAACCAGATAGAAAAAAAATTATTTACCGTTAATGCTGAAGGAGAAAAAATAAAACTGGTGCGCACCCTCACCGATAATGACGAAGGCAAAATAGTGGCCGACAGTATTAAAGAACTAAAACTTCGCAATCATTTTTTTAATAATGACTTTGCTATTCTTTACCGCACCAATGCGCAGAGCCGCAGTTTTGAAGAATCGCTGCGGCGCATGGGTATTGCCTACCGCATATATGGAGGTATGAGCTTTTACCAGCGCAAAGAGGTAAAAGATTTTATAGCTTACCTGCGCATTGTTGTAAATCCAAAAGATGAAGAAGC
>JBKJSJ010000345.1:0-5058 GCA_046595965.1 Ferruginibacter sp. | reverse complement strand
ACCTTTTAAACATGATAGGAGAAATAGCTACGCAAAAAAATAAATTGACTGCCCTGGCAGAAACTGGTTTTGAAGCAATTCCTTATGCATCGTGGTGGAATGAAACTTTGCTAAAAGCCATTGGCGACAACAAAATATCTTATGTGCTTGCCTGGCGTAATCATGGCATGAACAAAGCGGTTACACCTGCCCGCATGCATTACTATGTGCCATACAAAGGACAGGTTTCTGAGAAAGATTTTATACAATTCTATAACCTTGATAAAACATTATTTGAAAAAGAGGTTAAAGCAGAAAAATTGTATAAATAAAATTATTTGAAAACTATGTTTTATAAATGCGCTTCATTTTTAAAAAGTAAAACCCATTTACACAAGCATTAATTAATCATGGTCATTGTTTTTGAACATAAATTTATTGTAGCTTTTTAAGACTACTCAGTGTTCTTTTTCAATGACTTTTTTATTACATGGACACTACTTTATAAATTAAGATGGTATTACAAATCCGTAAGCATTTTTAATCTCAAACTTTTTGATTAAGGAAATATGTTTTTCAAAATCAGAGCCTCTGGCTCTGGTTTTGATTTTTATAAATAGGGTTCAAATATTTTTTTTCAACGCACTTTATAAAACTTTTGTTTTAGAAATCTTATTAAAAAGCAATCCATCTATAAATTAAAAGGCAGGGAAGAAAAAATCATCCGAATGTATCAGCGATTTAATATACGCTTACTATTTGTTTTACTTTTTTATGCCGTAGGGTAGTTATTTTTCCTGCCACATAACCTATTGCAATAGCCAATGGATAATCGCCTGCCCAGTGTACTTCAGTATTCATCATGGCCCAGGCAGACAAACCCATAATGGTATAGCCTACCGGTTTAATCCATTTTTTTTCGGGATAGTTGGAAGATATGACCGTTACCGTAGCCATAAGTGTTGCCAGGTGCCCGGAAGGAAATGCATCGTAAGACGGCGTATGGTTTTGATAGGTGCTAATGGCAGGGAAAGGCCTCCATTGGCCACCGGCAGTAGTGGCTACAAACGGGCTTTCTCTTCCCGTTAATCTTTTGATAACCTGGGTGGTTAGGCCCATGGTAACAAATGTTTCAGCCAAATCGTTGGCGGTATTTAATGCCCGCAGGTCTTTATTAATTTTTCCATAAACCCACAGCCCGCCGGCACATAACAAACTGCTGCCACCTTCGCCAATTTGATAAAGTGCCGAATTAATATTTTTGGGCATTTTAAGAATTTTTGTATCGCCCACTTTAAACAAAATTTTATAATTGGTTTCGGGGTGCAGGCTTATTTTGTCGGAAGTGCTTCTTACAAAATGCAGCAGGTCTTCATCGGTTGCTATTAATAAAGCAGAACTAAGGGCAACCACCGAAAATCCGATCCAGTTATTTTTTTTAAAAGGTGAAAGGGTTATTTTATATATGTTGTGGGGAACATGGCCCATACTATTAAAAAAACGGGGCTTGTAAAAAACAAGTGTATCATTCTTATAAATAGATAGCAGCAAATCTGTTCTTTTTGTTTTGGGTAAAAGCGATAATGTATCCTGGGCAATAGCCGCAATCCCATACGAAAAACTAAAAAAAGACAGGCAGATAATTTTGGTAAGAGAAAACATTTTACAATCTTTTAAAGAATAATTGAAATTAATTTTTGTCATTTTTTAAATGTTACTGAGGAAAAATATAAAACTGGATTATTTCTACAGCAAAGGAAGACAGCTTTTTGATTGTTTATTCATTTATCTTTTATGAAGTTGTTTTTGCTCAAAGCATGAGTGAATTTAATAATCCATAATTTTACCCTATTAAAGCTGAATAAAGATATTTTGTACAAGAGTCCGAAATAATCGGGATGTTCCATTCGACCCCTACGCAGGCATAGGGGCCAGCTGCCAATGATGATTAATAAAGATTTATTGCCGTGTAAATAAAAAAAATATATGAACGAAGTTTTTATCATTGATACCATTAGAACTCCGATTGGTAAATACGGAGGTGCTTTGGCCAATATAAGGCCCGATGATTTGCTGGCGCATGTGATAAAAGTGCTGATGAGCCGCAATCCTAATGTGGATGTAAATGCCATTGAAGATGTAATAGCAGGTGCGGCCAACCAGGCCGGGGAAGACAACCGCAATGTAGCCCGCATGGCTGCGCTGCTGGCTGGCCTGCCCGTTACGGTGGCGGGCAACACTGTAAACCGGTTGTGTGCAAGTGGCCTGCAGGCCATTATGGACGGTGCCCGTACCATTGCCTGCGGCGATGCAGAACTGTTGATAGCCTGCGGCGTGGAAAGCATGAGCCGTGCACCTTTTGTGATGCCTAAAGCCGCCAGTGCTTATGACCGCAATACACAGCTTTTTGATACCACTATGGGCTGGCGTTTTATTAATAAACAACTCGCTGAATTGTACTATCCATACAGCATGGGAGAAACTGCAGAAAATGTAGCCAGGCAATGGAACATCAGCCGCAATGCTCAGGATGAATTTGCCATGGAAAGCCAGCAGAAATATGCCGAAGCATTTAGCGCAGGAAAATTTGCAGATGAAATTATTCCTGTAAAAGGGCAGGCAGGAAAAGAGTCTTTTGATTTTGAAAAAGATGAACACCCCAGGATTTCATCTATGGAAAAACTGGCTTCATTAAAGCCTGCATTTTTAAAAGATGGAACTGTAACGGCCGGCAACAGCAGCGGCATTAATGATGGTGCTGCAGCTATGTTATTGGCAAGTGAAACGGCAGTAAAAAAATACGGACTGCAACCCATGGCAAAAATAAAAAGCATGGCTGTGGCAGGAGTAGATCCGGCTGTGATGGGAATTGGCCCCGTGCCTGCTACCTTAAAAGCATTGCAGCGTGCAGGACTTTCCGTTAGCGACCTTGATTTGGTAGAACTGAATGAGGCTTTTGCTTCGCAAAGTATTGCCTGCATTCACGACCTGGGGCTCGACCTGCAAAAAGTAAATGTAAATGGGGGTGCCATTGCGCTGGGCCATCCGCTGGGATGCAGTGGCGTAAGAATATCTACAACATTACTGCACGAAATGAAAAAACGAAAAAGTAAATATGGCCTGGCTACAATGTGTGTGGGAGTAGGGCAGGGTGCGGCGGTGGTTTTTGAGTCGATGCTGGTGAATGGTCATTAGAAAATAGTGAATAGTGTACTGACCTTTTTATCAGCATATTTTTTTACTCAATGCATAGATATTGAATACGGATAATTTAAGCAGATACTAAAAAACCCCACCTGGTTAGATGGGGTTTTCTATAAAACTAACATTATTTATTTTACTTCCACGGTATCATTCAGATCAGAATCTACCAGAATGCGTCCACAGTTTTCGCAAACCATTATTTTTTTACGCAGTTTAATTTCACTTTGTTTTTGTGGAGGAATGGCATGAAAACAACCGCCACAACTATCCCTTTCTACAGGCACTACAGAAAGTCCGTTACGGTAGTTTTTGCGGATGCGGTCGTAGCTGGTCAATAAACGCTCATCTACATGATTTCTTGCTTCGGCTGCATCTTTGTTATAATGTTTTTCTTCTTTTTCTGTTTCGTTAATAATTTTTTCCAGCTCACCTTTTTTGCCGCTCAGGTTGCTCTCTTTGGTAGATACAGCTTTTTTGGCAAACTCCAGTTGCTTGGCTTTTTCTGCTATCTCTTCGGTAGCATCTTTAATATGTTTTTCGCAGAGTTTTTCTTCCAGTTGCTGCATCTCTATTTCTTTATTGATGGCTTCAAACTCCCGGTTGTTTTTTACGTTTTCGCTTTGCTTTTCGTATTTTTTTATCAGGCCCTGCGCTTCTTTAATACCTTCTTTTTTCTGATCTATAAATTCGGTAATACCGTTTATTTCTTCTTCCACACGGGTTTGCCGGGCATGCAAACCTTCAATTTCATCTTCCAGGTCTTTTACTTCCATGGGCAATTCACCTTTAAGAATCTGAATTTCATCCAGCTTGCTGTCAATTTTTTGTAAGCGAACCAGGGAAGTAAGTTTTTCTTCTACTGAAAATTCTTTTACTGAAGCCATATTCTTTGTTTATTTATTTTTTTGTTTACAAGCATTTGTTCTTTTTTCAACACTGTTGTGTCACTCTCTTGTACCGCATTCCTTTATGGAGCTTTGCTTGCAAAATAGTGAACAGGGTTGGTATTTATGCCTGTTTTAAGGACGGCGAAGTTAGGGAAATTTTCCTTCAAAATATCAAACAAGAGGTCGATGGTAAACTGTTCACTCTCATAATGGCCAATATCGGCCAGAAGAATCTTTGCTTCTGCATCAAAAAACTCATGATACTTAATGTCGGAGGTTATGTATATGCCTGCTCCTGCTGCAATGGCAGCAGCGGTAGCAAAACTGCCCGCCCCCCCACACAGGGCTACTTTGGTTATTAAGTTTCCGGTAAAAGCAGTATGTTTTATTAATGGTATTTTAAATATGTGTTGCAGTTTTTGCAATAAAGCTGTTTCGCTCATGGCTTCTAGCAGCTCCCCCACCAGGCCGCTGCCAGTGTGGGTATGGTTGTTGGCCAGGTCGTAAATATCATAAGCTACTTCTTCGTAAGGGTGGTTCAATTTTATGGCTTCTGTTACCTGGCTCTGCAGCCACACCGGAAATATTACTTCTATTTTTACTTCGTTTTCTGCATGCCTTTGGCCAATTGTACCCACAAATGGATAGGCTCCTTCCCCTGCCTTAAAGGTTCCGGTTCCCTGTGCACTAAAACTGCATTCGCTGTAATGGCCAATATGGCCTGCTCCGGCAGCAAACAAAGCAGCTAACAGTTCTTCTTTATTAGCCACAGGAACAAATACCGATAACTTCTGCAGCAGGTTTGGTTTTGGTGCAAGGGTAGTTCTGTTTTTCAAATGCAGCAGGTCGGCAATTTTTCCGTTTACACCATTAAGTACATTATCTAAATTGGTATGTATGGCATAAATGGCGATGTCGTTTTTTATGGCAGTAATGACAGTTTGCTCCACATAATTTTTTCCTGTTATCTTTTTTAAGCCTTTAAAGA
>JBKJSJ010000191.1:0-12628 GCA_046595965.1 Ferruginibacter sp. | reverse complement strand
AATTGAAAAACTTCTTCAATGTTGGTTAATGACGGATGCTTTAAACGGCCAGTTGTTTTTTATTTTTGCCTGCACCATATACACAATAACTCCACTTAAAAAAACAGCCGCAAAACTTGCAATAACCGTAGTGCCGGTTGCATAAAAAATAAAGAGCCACATAGCTATTACTAAAATAACAGGTAGCGGATACAAAGGCATTTTATATGGCAACTGTTTACTTCCATTTCTTTTTCTTAACAACACTACACCCGCAGCCTGGCCTATAAACTGTACCATAATGCGCATGGCCAGTATGCCGCTGATAATATCGCCCATCCTGAAAAGAAGACTGAATACAAAAGCAAATGCTGCCAGCACTAACAAAGAAATGTAAGGGAAATTTTTTGTGGGATGCAGCCTTGCAAATATTTTAAAAAAAGCTCCGTCTGCGGCTGCGGCATAAGGCACCCTGCTATAGCCCAGCATTACTGCAAACAGCGATGAAAGTGCTACCCATAAAATCATTACCGTGGCTACTACTGCGGCTTTGGATCCATAAAGAATTTCAAAAAAACTGCTGATTACATAATTGTTTTTTCCGCTTTGTTGTGCCTGTTGTATTTGCTGCCAGGGTATAACACTGGTAATGCTGATATTCATACAGAGATAAAGTATGGTAATGCCTGCTACCGAAATAAACATGCTTTTTGGAATATTTTTACCAGGATCTTTTATCTCTCCACCTAAATGACAAACATTGTAATAACCCAGGTAACTATAAATAGTTTTTACACAGGCCTGCCCAAATAAAAATGAAAACAAAATATTTACATTAAGAGAACTGGCACTATGCCGGATTGGTTCTAAAAAATTCCCATGACTGATGCCTGCAAATATTATCCATCCAAGGGTAGCTATCACACCTATCCAAAGCAATACGCCCAGTTTGCCGATGTTTTCTATTTTTCGGTATAGTAGAATGGTAATAAAAATAATTACTGCGCCGGAAAGCAATTTTTGCTGCCACACTTCCAGTGGTACCAGGTAAACAAAATACTGTGCAAAGCCAATTGCAGCAGAGGCAGCTACCAGGGGTGCCTGTATAATGGTTTGCCATACATAAAGAAAACTCATCATTTTTCCGGGGCCATTTTTACCATAAGCTTCTTTTAAAAAATTGTAGCTGCCACCGGCAAACGGATATGCAGCCCCCAGTTCGCTCCATATCATGGCATCTATAAAGGAGAGCAGTGCACCGGCTATCCATGCATACAAATACATATCGCCCAGCAACCCAATTACAAATGGGAGTGTAATAAATGGGCCAATGCCCACCATGTCTATCATGTTTAAAACGGTAGATTGAAAAAGTCCTAGCCTGCGTTGCAGCATAACGATTACTTAAATGAATAAGCAATATAACAGATAATATTAAAGGAAATACAGATGGGTAAACAAAAAGCTGAGAGGGTAAATATAAAATGGCCAATAAAATTATCTACCATTCTTTTTTCATTTTTTTATTAAAATCTACAAAGGATTCCTGTTCACTTTTTCTTTCGGCAAAATATTTAAGCGGAGCTTCCAGCTCCTTTGGTTTCATATACCCCGAAAGTGGTGCAGGCCTTGCATCTAAAGCAGAAAGAAAAATGGTGTTTGGATATTCAAACTGGTTAAAACTAAGGTGCATGGCCAGTTCGTTAGTTTTGTAATGGGTATTGTATCCAAACTTTTGTTTATTAAAAAGAATGCTGTCTATAGATTCTGCATTGTACTTTACTGCATAATAATGCTCATTGATGTAGGCAATTACTTTATCATTTTTATAAGTCGTTCTATCCATTTCCTTGCACCAGCCACACCAGTTAGTGTACAAGTCTATCAAAATTGGTTTAGGATTTTTTGAATAGGCTTCCTGCATTTGCTCAAAGCTTAGCCAGTTAATTTGTTCTTTGGATTTGCCAGTAAAAGAAACAGCAATGATTGTAAGAATACCCACACATAAAAAATATTTAACCTTTTGCATCCGTAATTTGTTTAGTAGCTTACAGCTATATAAACGGAAAATTAATGCAAAAAATTGTAGTAGCCATTACAGGTGCCAGCGGTTCTATCTATGCCAGCCTTTTATTAACAAAACTGTTGCAGATGAAAGAACATGTATCGGAACTTTCTCTTGTAATTACCGACAATGCAAAACTGGTTTGGAAAACAGAACTGGATAACGAAGATTATAAAAGCTTTGCAATTCCGCAGTATTCAAAAAATGATTTTAATGCCCCTTTTGCTTCCGGTTCGGGGCAATACAATACCATGATTATTATCCCCTGCAGCATGGGCACACTGGGGCGTATTGCTACCGGCATTTCCAATGATCTTATTACCAGGGCGGCAGATGTTATTTTAAAAGAAAGAAGAAAATTAATTTGCGTAGCCAGGGAAACCCCCTACAATATTATTCATATAAAAAATATGGAAACCATCACACAGGCTGGTGGAATTATTTGCCCGGCTACTCCTTCTTTTTACAGCAAACCGACTACGGTACAAGAAGTAGCTGCAACGGTTGTTGATAGGGTGATAGACCTGGCTGGATTACCCAACAATAGTTTTAGGTGGGGAAACTAAAGAGACTTTAGGGCAATGTCATTTAGTTAAGGATTATGATTCTGAACTAATATCACCCCTTTGGGGTTTACCTCGTACTTTTTTATATTAGTTACTATAGTAATGACATCCCTTCGGGATTTTAACCTTGAAGAGGAGATAGTAATATAGAATCTTGCAAATACAAATAGATTAAAACCCTGAAGGGGTGACAATAGAAATTTGAGCGTTTCTCAACTTAATGATATTGCCCTTTAGGGGTTTGGGGCTAAGCACCTTTTAGAAGGTTGGTGGCTGTCTTATCTCAAATCCACCACTTCTACTCCGGGATATTTCTTTGCATCAAAAACAAACAAAGCATCTGCAATAGTTCCATTAGATATTAATGCATTGGTGCTATAGGTATAACGGTTGCCTGTTTTTTCAAATATTTTAGTAGTATTGATAGCGTTGTTATCTACATACACCAATACTTTATGAAATGGCTTTGTTTTATCTATTGGGGTAAGTTCTACTTCTTTTAAATTTTTACCATTCAATTTTACTGCGCCATTTAATTTATACAGAAAATCTTTGTCATAAAAATTAGTAAACAACTTTTGAGGCGTTAATGAATTTGCAGAAGGGTCTAACCTGGAAATGGTTACTTCATTGGAAGCTTTATCAAAGGTCCACACATTGCTGCCATCAGAAAAAATTTCCTGACCTGTAACGTTGATGCGGTATTTAACCCCTTTCATATAAACCGATCCGGTTTTAACGCCTAAGTTTTTACCTGCAGCATTTTCAATTTTCAATAAAAATTTGGCACTAACAGATTTGTATGTTTTAAATTTTAAGCTTACAGCGTCCAGCACTTTTTTTGCAGCAGGATCATTATTGCCCATTCCTTTGGGTTGTGCTGTTGCACTGATAAAGCTTATAAAAACCAATAGCAAGGTTGTATATAGTTGTTTCATATTCAATTTTCTGTTTTTATTGATACCCAATTAAAGGCAGGCAAAGATAAGTAATAGACCGTTTTGTAAATGCTAAGTTTAAGCCTGTAATTAAATAAACTGTTAATGTATGGGAAAAGCAGAAATAAATGCAGGGGTTCTCCGTTTTCAAATTAAAAGAAAAGCTATTTTGCATCTCTTCAACTCAACTCCACTATAGTTCCTTTTTACTTCATCATTGAATTTATTTAAATGACCAGGAAAAATATTGCCCTGTCTCAAAGGGAAAACTTTGAGCCTACAGCCTTCACGGAGTTTTTATGGTGGTTATCTACTGCCGAAAAAGAGGTACTCCACGATTCGGTAATAGACCGCAACCGCTACCGTATTATTGGTATGACGGTGATGGCTACCTGGATTTTTGCAACCTTTACCTGGACGTATTTTTTTATTACAATCGTTGATGCTGTTTTAATGGCTATTGCCCTGGGCCTGTTTATGGGATTTATAATTCTTACCATAGACAGGGCACTTATAAAAGGCATTACCAAATTTAACAAGCGAAAATTTACACCCTTGCTTTTTAGAGGATTGCTGGCCCTGAGCATTGGCACTTTTATGGCTCAACCTGCAGTGTTGTATATGTTTGATAAAGAAATAAAAATGCAGACATCGCTTGATAATGAAAAAAGAAAAATGGTAAAACGCCTGGAGCTGGATGCATTGTATAAAAATCAAAAAGAAGAACTCACAAAAAATAAAACAGACCTGGAGAAAAACCTTGCAGCAAAGTATGGTGCAGTAAACCAGGCAAGAAATAATTTTCTTGCAGAAACGGATGGTAGTGGTGGCACCGGTAAAGTAGGTATTAAAGATATTGCTATTGCCAAAAGAAATGAATACCAAAAACTGGATGCAGATTACCAGGCCATGCTAAAAACCGAACAACCAAAAATAGACAGTGCCCAAAAAGAATTGAAGGATATTGAAGCAAAAATTAAAACAGAAGAAGCGGCTTTTACAAACTACCTGAACAACGGATTTTTAACAAGGGTAGAAGCCCTGAACAACCTCCTGAAGAATAACCCGGCATTGCAGTTCAGATATTACTTAATTATTTTTATCCTGATATTGATAGAGCTGATGCCGGTAATTGCAAAAACACTTTTGCCCTCTGGCAGTTACGACGAAAAAGTAATGCTGCGGGAAGAGATGGAAGTAGAAATGGCCAACAGCAATATTAAAAAGGAACAGGCACTTAAAGAAATGTATAATCAAATGGCGTTTGATAACGACAAAGAAGCCATCACTACATTTTTTTCTCTTACCAAAGAAGTTCGCAATGAAAAGATGAAAGCTTTTAGTACAAAATGGAAAGACGAAAATCACCAAAGCTTTGACGGGCTTTGGGAAAAAATGAAGAAGGAGATATTGACGAAGCAGGAAAATTAAATTGCTGGTTACAGTGATTAGGCGGATTTTGCTGATTAATTCAGTAGTTTACTTTATTTGCGGCAGCTATTATTTGCATCTATCAATTACCGCTCTTTAAAATTAACTTGTTTTATAAAGTCAAACGCTAAATATGCAGCAAGCATAAAACCATTGTTGTATTGAAATACTGCCTTATCATTTATTCTTTTGCTTTGTTGTAAAACCTGGCTAAGATATCCGGCTTCAAATTTTATTGTTTGATTTAATTTATACCCAAGTAATATTGCCAAACGGTTTTGGTCAAAAATATTTGCGCCCATATTTTTACCCCAACCAATAAAAACTTCCTCCTGTGCTATGATACTCCAGGGTTTTTCAGGAGTTTCTTTTTTATGCAGCGGAATTTCTCCACGTATCCGGTATCTCATTCTGTTTAAAAAAAAGTATTCAGTATTTTTTATTCCATTGGGCATTGTTACCCTGCCTGCAAAGCGTTGCTCTAAAGTAAAGCGATGCGACAGGTCAATACTGCCAACCGGGTTTTTAATTATCACCTGCTCAAAAATGCGATGCTCCGGAAAAGCATTTGCAGCAGGATGATCGCCATACGGAAATGTTTCGGCAAAAGCATATCCTGCATTTATACTAACATCTTTTCTTAACGCATAGTTTACTCCAGTACGAAACAATCCCTGCTGCCAGTTTTTTATTCCATCGATCCTGCGCCACTGGTATTCTGTATGTATGGCAATTTTTGGTTTTATTTTAAATGTGCCGGTATAAACAAACCAGCCGATACTGTTATTATCTGTAAGTCTTTCTTGCTGAGAATAACATGGCCGGGCATATATTATCAGTATAGGAATAAAAAAAATATACCTACTTACCTTCAACAGGCATTTAATTTTAGCATTCATTTTATACCATTCATTTTTTGTATTGATCATTTAGAATTCAAACTTTTTTAGATAAAATTATTATTGAATTAACAGGCCTGCAGCCCACTGCAGCGAATTTTCTGTTTTAAAGTATTTAATTTTAAGTTCCTGTAATTTTTGTAATGCTTCCAATGTTTTGTTCTCCCTGGCATTTATAAGAAACAAAGAACTTTCTCCAGCCTGGAACCTGGTTTCCTCTCCCCGCTGTAAAACCTGGTAATTTTTATAAGCTTTTTCCTGCAGGCCAACCTGGTTTTTCAGTGTCAGCAATTCGTTAAAATAACCTTTCACTTTAGTTTCTACCTGCAATTGTTTTAAGCTTAACAGCAACTGTGTTTCCATGATTTTTAATTTCGCTTTCCTGTACTCACCTCTTCCCTGCGACAAGCGAAGCGGAATGCCCAACGAGAGACCATATTGAAAATTATTTTCAAACAAAGGCCCGGTGGCTGTTTTCAATATATCATACCCTTTGCCTAACTGGTTGTAACGAAAGTTGATGGTGGGCAACAGCTCCTGAAATTTTAATTTCTTTTCAACACTTAGCACATCCAGTTTATAATCATACATTATAAGTTCGGGATGATTTTTTCTGGCTGCATCCAGCAATACATTTAATTCTGGAACAATGGCTATGGCAATAGTTGAAAATTGCGGACTATCGGCCGGAATAATATTTGCCGGTAAATTATAAGGCTCTGCAGCAGAGATCCACAAAAAAACGGAAAGTTCCAGGCCGGTATTTTGAAAGTCAAGCCATGCCTGGTTTTTAAGTAATTCAAAATTTTGTAATTGTGTGAGTGCTTCTGTAGTATCTATAGCAGGCCTTTCTCCCAGGCGAAAAGCAGTTTCTACAAATTCAACCCTTCTTTCATTCACGCTTACCGCATCAGTTAATATTTTAAATACCTGGTAATGCTGTACCCAACTCCAATAAGTATTCATTGCATCCAGCAGCAGATTGTTGAGGATGTTTCTTTTTTCAATAGTTGATGCATTACGGAAAATCTTTGCTGTTTGCAATGCAGCCCTTCTTTTATCCATCAATAAGTTTTTAGCCAGCGGGACACTTATGCCGAGGTAGCTGACTTCCCCTTTCGTTTCCACCGGGTCCGTTCGGTTGCCGGATAAATATTCTAACCCTGCTGATATTTCCACACCAAACCAGGTGGGAATGGAAAGTTGCGGACGGTTGTAATAATAATAGTCAGTACCATTAAATGTTTTTTGTGCTGATTCGTTTTTGAGATACGGGTCAAACATTCCTTTTGCAATAGTAATTTCTGCTTTGGCTTTTTCAATTAAAATATCCGCCTGCCTGGCCACGGGATGAAATTGCTTTACAATTTCCATCACCTGTTGTGCTGATAAACTTCTGAGGCTATCCTGGGCTTTTACAGGAGAAAAAAATAGTAAGAGAATAAAGAATGAGATGTATTTTATCGAATTCATTTTTTTTCTTTTTTCGTTGCTTCTTCTTTTTTATAATAATCTGGCGGAAAGCCATTAATATTCCGCCATAGCTCATACCACAGCATTACGTCTTTTAATAAAGTAATGCCATTTGCACCGGCACCAATTTTTAATTCTTTAGGCCATGGTTTGTCTGTTATATCTTCTTTTACCAGCACTCTGAATTTTCCATTTACACTTACATTGCTTTCCACTGCTACAATCTCTCCACCAAATGTACCGGATGATGCTTTGGGCCAGCCGCTGAATACGATAGCCGGAAATCCATCAAACAGGAACCGCACTTTTTGTCCCTGTGCAATTAATGGCAGGTCAAGCGGCTGCACAAACATTTCTACGGCATACTGAATTTTATCAGGTACTATCTCAGCGATTATATCACCCTCTTTTACAAACTCACCTATACCTGCTTTTTGTGCTTTTATAATTTGCCCGCTTTGAGAAGCCAGCAGGTAATACATGCCGTTGCGAATACTGTAACTTGTGTACTGGTTTTCCAGCTTTGCCACATCAGCCTGCCCGCTTGCTATTTGTGTGAGCGATTGAAACTGATCGCTCTGAGCTCTGGTCACTTTTTCTACATTCTCCTGTTGCATTGCACTCATTTCAATTTTGGTAATGGTCAGGTCCTGCTTGCTGTTGGCCAGTTTATTTTCGGCACTTATTTTTTTTGCTACAGCATTTTGAAACTGCTGGTTTCTTATTTCTAATTGTGTTAGCGAAACAAGGCCACTGTCATACATTAATTTTTGACGGTTGTATTGTTTGGTGCCAATGATCAGATCATTATTGGCCGCAGCGGCTTCTGCACTATCGGCCTGTACTTTAAGTTGTACCTGGTTTAGCTTATTCATCAACTGTTTTAGCTTTAGTTGAAGACCTGTATTGATGGCTCCAATTTGCTGATCTGTTACACCTACTTTGCTTTTATAATATTCAACAGATAATTGTTTACCCGCAAGTTGTTCTTTTGTTCGTTGTAATAGATCAGGATCCAGGTAGTCTGTTTTTACCTCTGTTAATTGCACGAGTGTATCACCTGCTTTTACATAGTCACCTTCTTTGATATGCCATTTCATCACACGCCCGCCAATGATAGTATTTACCTGCTGCGGACGCTGCTGCTGGTATAAGGTTGTTACCGTTCCTTTTGCACGTATGTTTTGTGTCCAGGGCAAAAACAAAAAAATAATAAAAACCAGGATACAGATAAAGAACCAGGTTCTTACATTACTATTTTTATTGTGCTGATAAATATGTGAGTATGATTTTATTTTATCACTGTTCATAATTTATTTGCTTTGAAATTTGTTATCCGTTTGCGTGGTAATAGTGCCTTCCTCAATGGTTATAACTTTGTGGCATAGCGTGGCAAAATCATCATCGTTGGTTACAACAACCAGTGTAGTATTATCGAGGTTATGGAGTAATTGAATAATTTGTTGTCGGTTGGCGTTTTCAAAATTTTGCCACGGTTCTTCCAGCAGGAGCAGGCGGGGCTTGCCGGCCAGGGCCCTTACCAATAAAATTTTATGAATAACATTTCTAGGCAACCGTTTGCCGGTGGGATCAAGCATGGTATCATACCCGTTTTTTAATGTAGAAATAAAATCATTTAAACCCACTTCGGCTGCAATATCAATAACAGTTTGTATAGAAATATTTTCATTGCCTAACGAGATATTTTCCCATACTGTACCATTAAAAATATCCTGCAGGTTTATAAGAACGCCCATTTGTGAACGTACAGATTCTAAATCGTAGTTCCCAATCGGTACACCGTCCACCAATAAAGAACCTTCAAAATCTGTATAAGCTCCTGCCATTAAGCGCAGCAGGGTTGATTTACCTGAACTGTCTTTTCCCTTTATACATATTTTTTCACCAGGGTTTATCTGCAAAGAAATATCTCTCAATACATGCGAGGTATTATTATAACTGAAGTTCAAATTTTTTATTTCTATTTTTAGCCCATTACCTGTACCTGGCAAATGAACTGAGCCAATATCTTCCACCGGCTGATCAGTAAGGTTGGATAGTTTTTCTACAGATGTGAGCGTATCATAAACACTGCCCAGGTTTATAATCAGTTTTTCTACAGAGGTAAGTACCAGCAGTATGATAATTTCTGCTGCTATAAACTGACCGATGTTGAGTTGTTGATTTACCAATAGCAAAGTGCCAACAATCAACATAGCAGCCGTGATGACCGTTTTAAAAATCACCAGCACATTATATTGTAATAGCAGTATGCTGAAATGGCTGTTACGGGCTTTAAGATAGCCAGTCACCTGTTCATCTGTTTTTACCAGGTGAAGTTCATTACTTTTGGTAAGTTTGATGGATTTAATAACTCTTGCTATTTCTTCTAACCACCCGGCCACTTTATATTTATAAGTGCTTTCATCAATACTGGTTTGCAGGCCACGGGTGCCTGTGTAGCGTAGTATGAGCCACAGCAGGATAATTAGAATAAAACCAAAAAGTATAAATGCCGGATGATAAAATGACAACAGGATAAGTCCAAATAGTATCTGAATGCTGGCAGTAGGTATATCCAATAAAATCTTGCTTAAGCTTTTTTGCAGTATGGGTATATCAAAAAAACGATTCACCAATTCGGGTAAATAAATACTATCTGTTTTTTTAAGATCCAATTTGGGAATATGTTCTGCAAAGGCAAATGAGTAACGGACAAATAATTTTTGCTGTATTTTTTCAATAACCTTCATCTGGTTTACCTGCATTATGCCGGTAACAAATACAGCAAGCACAATTAGTATAATGAGTACAATCAGCGAAGCCCTCATGGAGGCACCAAGTACAAAACCAATAATAGCCTGTACCCCAAGAGGTAATGAAAGTTGTATCAATCCATTTAGTATGGCATAGATGTAAACAGCAGTTATTTCTTTTCGCTCCAATTTTACAAGGTTCAATATCCTGGTAAGTGGGCTTGAAGTTTTTGACATGCATTAATAATTTAAAAATCAGAAACAGAATGATACAAATTTGCAAGGTAAATGAGAAGTTCTTTATTCCTGTAAAAAAGAAGAATTGAGATCGCCATTCAACAGGCCATTGTGTTTATAATACGTTCTTTGGTAATTTATTTTCTCCTTCTTTATAATGTTCATGTGTTGTAACGGGTTTATTATTTCTGTGCATCCGCATTTGAAAAATACTTACCAGCATTGAAAATGCCATAGAGAAATAAATATATCCTTTTGGAATTTCAATGCCGAAGCCTTCGCTTACAAGAGCAAAGCCTATCAGCAATAAAAATGAAAGTGCCAGCATTTTAAAAGCAGGATGCCTGTTTACAAAATTGCTGATTGGCTCAGCGGCTACCAGCATTATTAAAACAGTAACAACAACGGCAACATACATTATCCATATTTCCTTTACCATCCCAATTGCTGTAATAATAGAGTCAATTGAAAATACAAGATCCATTATTAAAATCTGAAAAATTACCTGGGCAAATGTAGCCGCTTTAATATTTTTGGTTTGGTTGCCCATCTCTCCTTCCATTTTATGAAATATTTCTGCAGCGCTTTTATACAATAAGAACAATCCCCCCAATATCAATATCAAATCCTTTGCTGATATACCCTGATTGAAAAGGGTAAATAAATCGTTGTTTAACTTCATTATGAATGACACAACTGCCAGTAAACCCAAGCGCAATACCATAGCCAGTATTAAGCCATAGAACCTTGCTTTTTTTTGCTGATTTTCAGGCAATTTACTGGCTAAAATAGATATGAAAATTACATTGTCTATTCCCAGGATAACTTCTAAAATTATTAATGTTATAAGCGAAATAATAATTTGATAGTCCATAATCTGTTACTTTAATTTTCTGTTTCTTTATCAAATTAATTTATTCCATTTACCCTTTTTTTAATCTTATTATGAAAATTAATGGGCCATGTGTATAATTGGGAATACACTTTACATCTTTAAGAAAAAAGTCAGGCAGGTTTTTACATCTGCCTGATATTGGCTTTTACCTGGGAATGCAGATTTCTGCTCTTCGGGTTAGCTGATATTTTTTTTCCTTCCTGTTATTTTTGTTTTATGTTTCTTTATTTTCCTTTTCAGCGTTTCTACAGCCTGTGTTATTGCCTCTTCAAAATTTTTATACCTTGTTCTTACCAGTAAATCGTTACCGGGGATATGCAGCCGTATGCTGCAGATCTTATTTTCGCCCGAAGAGGAATTATCAAGCCTTAAGCAAACATTACCGCCAATAATTTGCCGGTAAATACCGGGTAGTTTATTTATTTTGCTGTTTACAAAATTTATAAGTTGCAGGTTGGGAGTGAAGCCGGGCGATTGAATATTAATTTTCATGATTTTTAGTTTAAATTATTAATGATTAAAGTATCCTCATAAAAAGTAACCATGCCGGTTGTTAAATCATGTGTGCCGCCAACAATTCCTATATTTCCTTTTTCAATCATTTCCTTTAAAATTGGGCTGCGTTCCATAATGGCTTGCACCGTTCTTTTTACATTAATGCTGGCTACTTTTTCTACAAATTCAGCATTGCCAGAATTGCGGTTTTCTGTTTCTGTTTTTTCATCATAAACTGCAGGTTGAATTTTACTTAAAAGCGCAGTCAGGTTGCCCATTTCCACATGGTCGCAGGCACCTTTTACAGCACCGCATTTTGTATGGCCCAACACTACTATAATTTTTGCCCCCGCCACTTTACAGCCAAATTCCATGCTGCCCAAAATATCTTCATTTATGATATTGCCGGCAATACGAACACTAAATACATCACCCAGGCCCTGGTCAAAAATTAATTCTGCCGAGGTGCGTGAATCTATGCAGCTTAAAATAACTGCAAATGGATGTTGCCCGTCGGATGTTTCATTGGCTTGTTGCAAAAGATTCCGGTTTGCTTTCAGATTATTTATAAACCTGTCATTCCCCTTCTTTAAAATTTCCAACGCCATTGCAGGCGTAATGGTAGCCTGCATTTCTTTAGTTAATGTTTTCATTTAATTGTTTTTTTAATTGTTAATTTAATGATGAATAAGCCGGTTCAATAAATTTTATTTTCTCTACTGTGATGTTCCTGGTTTTAGCATTCACCTCATAATCCTTTATTAATTCAAGTACATCATGGGCAACTGATTTTGATTTAGTAAAATCAATAATCACTTTTGAATTTGCCGGAATTTCATCCAATTCTTTTATCACATTAGCTTTATTAAAGAATGAAACTTCTTCTGCTAAAAC
>JBKJSJ010000093.1:0-2869 GCA_046595965.1 Ferruginibacter sp. | reverse complement strand
TTTTAGAAATTTTAGTTTGCAATTCGTTAAGTTCAGTAGATTCTTCGGGATTTATATAATCAGAAATGAATTCTACATGAAGGTCGTTTAAACAAAATTTTGAATGCCTGTTTTCCTGTTTCAGTTTATTTACGGCGGCATGTTTTGCACCAACAAAAAGATATAATTTAAGATTTTCTATTTCCATGAGTTTTTGCCTCCTCATCCACACTTCCAGTAATAGGTCAGATGCTATTTCTTCTGCCAGAACTCTTGATTTGACTATGGAGAAAGCAAAATTTTGCAGGGAAGGAAACAACAGAAAAAAAAGTGTTTTATAGGCTGATTGATCCTCATAAGTAGCAATTTGATGCTGCAGTTCTTTAATTGTAAAATCGGAATTTTTGTTGTAAAGCAAGGACATGAGCAAATCAATCAGAAAATAAATTTAGACAATTTTACTCAGTATTAATTGAAATTTGTAAAGAGTCTTTATTTTACTTTGATTGAATATACCTTACAAAAGATATGGTGTGCAATACAAAAATGATGATTAACATAATGCACAACAAAGCAAATAATAAAAAAGATATCCAACCTTTCGTAATCTCATAATCTATAAAAAAAGATAAAATATAGAAATTAGCAAGGGCATGTAGTAAAATGGCCAGCGTACGCCAAACAGTTTGATTGGTTGATTGTTCCATTGGTAAAGAAATAAGCAGTAGTGGTAATTAATTTTACAAATTAGGTTAGTTTATATAAAGAATGGGTTATTATTATAAAATTATTTTCAAATATATTTTATAAACGTATATGTCATGATGTTTATTTAGAACAAAAATAAAATTTGTATGAACAATTGGATTTGCTTTTTAGATAAAAAAAAATGTATACTCCCGGTATATTTCTTTTTAGTAAGCCTGACCGTTTTTTCGCAGCCTGCAGATTATGCAGCCAGGGTAAATCCTTTTATTGGCACTGGCGGCCATGGCCACACTTATCCTGGTGCCAGCATGCCTTTTGGTATGATGCAGCTTAGCCCCGATACCCGGCTGGAGGGCTGGGATGGCTGTAGTGGCTATCATTATTCCGATTCGTTGATTTATGGTTTTAGCCATACCCACCTAAGCGGTACCGGCATTCCCGATTATTGCGATGTATTGCTGATGCCTTTTGCAGGCAAAGTGCAATGGAAAAATAATGATTATGCATCCCCGTTTTCTCATAAAAATGAAAAATCTACCCCTGGATATTATGAAGTACTGCTTGATAAAAACCATATCAAAGCTGCTTTAACAACTTCAGTAAGAAGTGGCATGCATCAATATCGTTTTGCTGCGGACGCTACGGAAGGAAGCATTTTGATTGATCTTAAACACCGGGATGAAGTGCTGGAATCATCTTTAGAAATAGTGAATGAATATGAAGTAAAAGGAATGCGCCGCAGTAAATCCTGGGCCAGTAACCAGGTTATTTATTTTTTCCTCAAATTTGAAAAGCCCATCAAAGAATCTGGGATAGCCATTAATGATGATTTACAAAAAGGGATATTGTCTGCAGTAGGAAAAAATATAAAATCATATTTCAGTTTTAATTTGTCTGCAGATAAAACGCTGCAGGTAAAAATTGGTATTTCTGGAGTGAGTACAGAGAATGCAAAACTAAACCTGGAGGCAGAAATACCAGCATGGGATTTTGAGAAAATTAAATCGAATGCAGCAGCAGCATGGAACAGAGAGCTTGGAAAGATAGAAGTAAAGGGAGGAACCAGCAATGAGCAAACTGTTTTTTATACGGCTTTATACCATGCAAGCTTAAGCCCCAATGTGTACACAGATGTAAATGGAGATTTCCGTGGCACTGATTTAAAAGTGCATCGGGCAGAAGGGTTTACCAACTATTCCGTTTTTTCTTTGTGGGATACTTACCGGGCATTGCATCCACTGATGACCATCATTAACCGGCAGCGAACCAGCGACTGGATTAATACTTTTATGGCTCAATACAAATATGGCGGCATGCTTCCGGTATGGGAGCTCAGTGGCAATGAAACCTTTTGTATGAGTGGTTATCATTCCGTGCCGGTAATAGCAGATGCTTATCAAAAAGGCATTAAAAATTTTGATGCACAACTGGCATTAAAAGCTATGATGGATTATGCAGAAAGTGACCGGTTTGGTTTAATGCACTACAGGCAAAAAGGATTTATCAGCAACAACGATGAGCATGAGAGTACATCCAAAACAATGGAGTATGCTTATGATGATTGGTGCATTGCACAGTTTGCAAAGCAAATTGGCAATGAAGACGTTTTTAAAAAATATTTACTTCGATCGCAGCAATATAAAAATTTGTTTGATCCTGGTACAGGGCATATCCGTGGCAAAGTACAAGGCTTTTGGTACAGCCCTTTTAAAGCCACAGAAGTAAATAATTTTTTTAGCGAAGGCAATTCCTGGCATTATAGTTTTGCAGCGCCGCAGGATATTAGTGGGTTGGTAAAACTTTATGGAGGCAACCAAAAGTTTACAGCAAAGCTGAATGAATTATTTACCACAACAGAAACGCTGAGTGGCAGGGAGCAGCCAGATGTTACAGGCCTTATTGGGCAATATGCTCATGGCAACGAGCCCAGCCATCACATGGCTTACCTGTTTAACTATGCAGGCCAACCCTGGCGCACCCAGGAATTGGTGAATAAAATTTGTAAGGAGTTTTATAAAAATGATCCTGATGGATTGATAGGCAATGAAGATTGCGGACAAATGAGTGCCTGGTATATTATGAGCGCTATTGGATTTTACCCGGTTACACCCGGCAGTGGCCAGTATGCACTGGGTACGCCTTTGTTTGACGAAGTAAATATTCACCAGGAAAATGGAAATAC
>JBKJSJ010000078.1:0-6808 GCA_046595965.1 Ferruginibacter sp. | reverse complement strand
TTATCACAGCTTGCTGCTCCTGCACTGCTTTTACAAGTGGTACCACAAACTCTGCATACGCAATGCGGTAATGATCTTTATCATGGGCTGGTTTCATCACTCCATCAAAATCAAAGTTGGTTGCAGCAGCCGCTTTTTCAACTTCCTGTGCCACAAAACCAGTCATGCGGATGGATTCTTTTTTTAATATTGCATCATCCATTACAGCCCTGGAATTTTTTTCATTTAATGAATTTGTTTTATCATAGGGGCTGATCCCCCAGAATTTGTAAAGCCCCCTTACATCCATGTGATAGGTAACCGGCCGCAGGCGCATAATAAAATCAAGGCCTTTTACATTTTCATCCATATCTTTTTTAAAACGCCCATCAGAAAAATTACTCCAATTGGTATAGCCTCCTGTAAATGCAGTGGTAGGGTTACCTAACAATGCCAGGTTTGGAGTGTTGGTAAATGCACCATTACCAATTACGATGGTATTACTTGCGCTGCTGTGTGCCCCTGCTCCAATTATCGTATTGCCTGAAGAGCCGGTAAGATCATTATCAGCAGAAACTCCAATTACCGTATTGTTGCTCCCAGTTCTGTTATTGCCAAGGGCAAGTTTACCTACAGCAACATTGGCATTTCCCAATGTATTATTTTGAAGACTTCCCCAACCCTCAGCAAGATTAGAAGAACCTGTGGTGTTTGAATATAACGCTCCATTTCCCACAGCCGTATTTTCATTTCCTGAAGTATTATTATGTAGAGTACTAAGCCCTATTGCAGTATTGTAACGTCCTGTATTATTAGTCATTAATGCTTCCCAGCCTACAGCAGTATTAGGAGCGTTAGTATTGAATTGCAAAGCCCTGGTGCCAATAGCTGTATTATTATATCCGGATACGTTATTGTATAAGGCAAAAGCGCCTATTGCGGTATTCTCAGCTCCATCGCTATTAAGCCTTAGAGAATAAGAACCTATTGCTGTGTTAGAATATGCTGTATTATACTGCAATGAGCGGTTCCCAATAGCTGTATTTTCATAGCCAGAAACATTATTAGAAAGACTGTTTAAACCAATGGCTACATTTAGCTCACCCGTGGTATTCTTCCATAAAGAATAATATCCCATTGCAGTATTTAATCCACCTGATGTATTAGAAAACATGGAATGTGTCCCTACGGCAGTATTACCTCCTCCTGTGGGTCCTACATGCGAGAACAGAGCAGAGTCACCTATAGCAACGTTGGCATTACTTGCCAGGTTATTTCTTAAGGCGGAAGTGCCAAATGCTGTGTTGGAGTACCCGGTCGTATTTGCCTGGCCTGCAAATATGCCCATAAACAAATTTTCGCTTGACGGGTTTATCCCCCCTGCCCATAAATTGTTCACCCTGAATTGTAAGGGTTGTGCATCCGTAGTTCCTATGAAATTACTCCCAGGATTTGTTCCACCATTGCCATTTAGCAACCATCCGGAACTTAGTCCTAAAAGATTGTTCCACCCCGAGCCATTGTAAAACCAATAACTATTGGTATCGGTATCATACACAAATAATCCTGCAGCAGGAGTTGCAATGCCTGTTCGCTGGGAAGAGTTCATACGGGGTACAAGCAATCCTTTGCTTATACTTTTTAAATCCAGCAAAGCACTTCCATCTGCAACAGAGCCATCGTTATTTATGGCAACACTTTGGGCTTTTAAAAAATTAACGCTTAGGAATACAAGTGCTAATGTAATAGTATAGAAAATAATTATTCGTTTCATATTTTAAAATGTTTGTGAATGCAATGATCATTTTTTTTGTGCCATAGAAATTCTAAAAAAACCATCTGTAACTTCTATTGTTTTATTATCACTGCTTCCTGTAAAAAAGAATTTACCTTCTGCCCAGTCAGCATCTACTTTTGTAATTTCCATTTCGCCTGCATAGCCACCCCATATTCCTACTTCATCATTTGTAAAAAGATCTACCGCATTATTATGGCTAAATATTATTTTATTTCCTGCTACCATATCCCTCCTGTCATAAGGAAGACCAATGCTTTCTCCATCATTGTCGCCTGCAATCCTCCCGGCTGCTTCGGGTGAAAAAATTGAACGGGCCACCCAATTCTTTGCGCCAATTTTTGCCTTCATTGTCCACCCTCCTTCTGTGGTTGCAATACCACCAGGCTGCATTTTCTTTAATTCGGATTGAACTTTCACTGCATCGCTTACAGCATTGCCCTGGCTATTGTTACCACAGGAAAAAAGTAAAGCTGCCATCATTAAAATAAAAAGTGTTTGTTTCATGCTGATGTGTTTGAATGTTGAATAATTAAAATGTATTTTTTCGATAGAACGAAATTCTATTTTCTGAAATTTTTGTATTTTTTTTTATATATCAGAACTTGCCTTATTAGCATTGCTATATAGCTATTTGTTGGCCGCAGATTCACTGATTTACAATTGAAAAATATTATTCATTAAAATTGCATAGTAATCCGTGCATTATCAATCACTCATTTGAGTAAAGAAAAGTAGGAGATGAACTGGGAAGGAAATAAAACAATCTGTCTGCTTATTAAATTATATGTTCACCAAACGCCTTAACAATGGCTTCTTTGCCACTGTTTACCTGTAGCTTCAGGTATATATTTTTAAGGTGTGTACGGGCTGTATCAAAAGATATAATTAAATCATTTGCAATCATTTTAGCACTATAACCTTTGATGAGCAAATTTAAAACATCCATTTCCCGGGGGGTTAAAAAATACTTATTGCTCTTGCTATGCTGAAAAGAGTTTAAAACTTTTTTGGCTATTACCGGGCTCATAGGAGCACCGCCTGCAATCACTTCCTGAATGCCATCAAATAATTTTTGCGGAGCAGTTTGCTTAAGCAGGTACCCATTGGCTCCTGCGCAAAGACACTTGAATAATTTTTCATCGTCTTCAAATACCGTGTACATAATTACCGCTGTTTGCGGCCTGGCCTCTTTTATAAACCTCACTCCGTTAATGCCGCTTTCGCCTGGCATATCAATATCCATCAATACAACATCCGGTTCAAATACCCGTGCAATGTTAGCCGCATCATTACAATTGCTGTAATCCCCGATCATTTCATATTCGGGTTGCGTTTTAATAAGATAAGCCAGGGATTCCCTGAGCTTTTCGTTATCTTCAAATAAGATGATTCGTATGGCCATCTATGTAAAATTATATTCTATTCAATTAATTTCATATCACTCAAATGAGTTTGCTTCCACAAAGCTTTAAATTAATCTTTCATGGGTAGAGATATTTCTATGCCTGTTCCATTTTGGCCTCCCGTTTTAATATTTACCTGCCCTTTCCATTTTTTTGTACGGGAACGAATATTCTTTAACCCATTGCGGGAAGTAACAGCAGTTGCATCAAATCCTTTACCATCATCTTTAAAACTAAGATGTAATTTATTCCGGTGGAAGGTTACCCGTATCCACACATTGCTGGCTGCTGCATGTTTTACCATATTATTCATACATTCTTTGCAGATGAGGTAAACATCCCTTCTTAGCTCCATGCTCATTTTTTTTCCCCCTATTGTTTCATCCAGCTCCAGGTGGCAAAGTGTATTACTGTTATCAAATAAATCTGCGGCATAACGGCGTATGCGGGCGAGCATTTCTTCCATAGAGTCGTTGCCCGTATTTACACTCCAGATTATATCATTCAACGCTTCACTGGTAATAGTAACTTCTTCTGCAATGCGGTTTAAAAACTTTTCGGCTTCCAGGGGCTTGCGAAGGTTTTTCCTGCTTATTTCTGTAAGTATATTAATGTTTGTAAGCGTAGATCCTATCTCGTCGTGCAGATCGGAGGCTATTCGGTTACGCACTTTCTGCAGCTTTAGCAATTGCCTGATCCTGTTTAAATAAATTCCATAAAACAATAGCAAAATAATGAATCCAATTGAGGTATAAAACCACCATGTTTGCCAGTAAGGCGGATTAATGATGAATGCAAAAAATGCAGGAGCACCCCATTTTCCGTTCCAGCCAAATGTTCTTACCTCAAACCTATAATTGCCCGGTTGCAGGCTTGCATAAGAAACATCATGCTGGTTGGCAGGTTTGCTCCAGGATGCATTGGCACTACCCATTAGCCGGTAACTATATAAAACCTGTTTTTCATTTATAAAACTGGTAGCAGAAAATTCAAACTCAGCCTGGTTGGCATTAGATTTTAATTGTACTTTTTTATCCGGCTGGTAGTTACTATAATTAAAACCAGTATCACTTAATCTCACTGCAGTAATGTAGACAGGGAAGGCAGCAATTTTTTCTAATTCTCCATCAATAATTTTAACCAGCCCTTCGCTGGTAGTGAGCCATAAAGCATTATTTATTTGTGGCAAAATTTTATTGATACTGGAAAAAAAATTATTAATACGGCTAAAATTAAAAACTCCAAATGCACTGGCATTTAAAATTAATTTATCAATACCCAGATCTGAGCCTACCCAGATGCATCCATTATCATCTTCAGCAATGGCCCGTATAAAGTTTGACATTAAGCCCGTTTGCGAATCAAATTTTTGTAACACTTCGGGTTTATCCCTTTGATTGCTGATATGTACCAGCCCATGATACCTAGTACCTATCCAGATATTCTTTTTACTGTCTTCAAAAATGGAACGAATATTTTTATCTGGGACCAACCAGGAAAAGTCTTCAACAGAAATTTTTATATTATCAGGATCATTACTGTTGTAATGAATGCGGTATAAACCGTTATCCCAGGTGCCTGCCCATAAAAACCCTTTTTTATCAACCAGTAAAACAGTGATGCGGGAGCTGAGTTTTTTTTCAAAATAAGATTTATTGCCGGCACGGATAACAAGGCCGTTTTGTGTTCCATTAAAAATAATACCCTGGGCATCTATAACTGAAAAGTAAGTTTCCACATTTGGCGGAGCAGGCAAAATATAATCTTCTATCCGATCTTTGCTGTAGTTATATTTTCCCAATGCATTGTTATTTTTATAGAATAACAAGGGTTGGCTATTGTTTACAAAACCATTATACAAATTATCCAGTTTTGATCTAACCTTCATAAAAAGCTGACTTACTACATCGAAATTCTGTATTCCTTTATCTGTAATTATTTGTAAATGATCTTTTTTAATAGTAATCAGATCTTTTGTATTATTTGATAACAAACCATCTTCTGTAGTAAACACCCGGATATTATTTTTTGTAACCAATTTAGCAATACCCAAAGCAGTGCCTATCCAGATATTTTTTTCCCGGTCCTCAAAAAGGCAGGAGATATTGGACGATGGCAAGCCACTTTTTTCTGTAAATATTTGCCAGTGCTTATCGGGAGCTATCTTAAAAAGCCCAATAGAACTGCCAATCCATAAGTTTCCTTCTTCATCTTCCATTATATCATTCACAATATTTTTTTCAAGTAATGGAATATTAAATGACGGTGATGACAGCGTATAGATGGGTGCCTCCTGATGGGCAGAAATGACCAACAAAATTTTAAGTCCAAAATTAGTTCCCAGCCACACCTGTTTTTTTTTATCCCTGTAAATTTTAAATGTTAGAAATTCTCTCGGCTTTTCTATCTCGGATAATAATTCAAATTGCTTATTTAAAATTTTGATGGCTCCTTCAGATGCACCTATAAACAGCGAATCATTTAACTCTGCAAAATCATTATAGGAAGCACGGGGGAATGATTGTATAGGCTTTATTAAATTACCCATTTTTATTTCCTGCAGCCCACCGGAATCTGTAGCAGCAATAATCCTGTTATTGCCAATACTGCCAAAACTATTTACTGTAACCCCGGCAAATTTACTTTTTTCAATAACAGACCCGTTTAGTAACAGATCTATTGTACCATTGTTCTCAGCTATGTATAATTTTCCATCAGCAGATTCATACATGTCATTTACCAGGTTATGCGAAAGCCCGTTGGCAATGGTAAAATTTGTGAATTTGTACCCATCATATTTACTCAGCCCTTCCCGGGTTGCAATCCACAAAAAACCTTTATTATCCTGGTAAAAGTTGCGTACCGGATTTGCTACCAACCCATTTTCAACCGTATAAGTTTTAAAAATTAATTTTTGTGCATGGGAAGAATAGGCTGACAGCATAACCAGAAATAAAAGCGATAGGTAGCTTTTACATTTCATTAAATGTTGTAAGTAATGGTTCACGCAATGTAATATACATAAAAGGTTGAGATGAAATAACCCGCCTTTACAGCATTTAAAGCAACTATACTAGCGCACTTTTCCGATTTAGCAGCTCACCTGTTATCTCTTTAATGCGCCCGGTTGTAGCAGGGAAAAGTCTTACAGATATTCAATTTTAATCAACCCTTTTTCTTTATAATTGTATTTAATGGCACTGCTGAATTTGTATTAGCATGGCTCGTAAATATAAGCTTCCTTCTTTTTTGTTAGCATCATTTATCAACAGGTTGTTTTAGTTGATAACAAAACGATCGTTAATATATCCAGGCGCAAAGAAACCTCACTGCCTCAAAATAATTTATCTTTACTCCAATGATAAAACCTGCGCATTCAAAACAAAATGAATTATTGCTGGTTGGCAGCAGTTTTTATCCTTCATTTGTTTTGTTTAAAAAAAATGATCCACTGCGAATGGCGGGGGCTACGGCTTTCTTTACCACATTTGCTTTACCACCCATTGTTTTCATATTGGCGCAATTATTTGGGTTGTTTTTTGGCAGTAAAAATATGGGGCAGGGACTCATAGAAAATATTTCTAATAACCTGGGTAAAGATGGAGCCCGGCAAATAAGAGAAGTTATA
>JBKJSJ010000483.1:0-13269 GCA_046595965.1 Ferruginibacter sp. | reverse complement strand
ATGAATACCAATTTTTTCAGTGCATATCATCTTACCCGCCTGCTTTTGCCAGCTATGATAGAAAAAAACGATGGCCATATTTTTAATATTTGTTCGGTAGCATCGCTGCATGCTTACGAAGGTGGCGGGAGTTACAGCATTAGTAAGTTTGCATTAAATGGATTTAGCCAAAACCTGCGCCACGAGTTAAAGAAAACGGGTATAAAAGTTACTGCTGTATTTCCGGGAGCTGTAATGACAGATACCTGGGGCGGATATGATAACAGCAGTAACAGGATTATGGAAGCGGATGATATTGCCACTATGATATTGGCTTCAACAAAACTATCGCCACAGGCAGTAGTAGAACAAATTCTCATCAGGCCACAGTTGGGCGATTTATAAGACCAAATGAAATTTCATTTTGGGCATGGTGCGGTGGCTGAAATTCCCCCTTGGTTTTTGTGCGAAGGCATTTGGTATATTAAGATAGTTTGACGCTGTACTATAATAGCTTGCAGATCGGCATAATTAACAGATTGTTGTTAGCTTTTGGCCTTTGTATAACAGGTAAGACTATCGATTTTTTTTACTTTTGTATTTGCATAGAAACGATGTATGATTGTATTTTTTAAAAAATTATTTTTAATAGGTTTGATGTCGGGGGTTGCATTTGCTGCCCGGGCACAGGTAAAGTTTACTGCCAACATAAGCCCGCTACAGGTAAATAAAAACGAATATGTTACCCTAAGGCTGGAAGTAGAAAATGGCAACAACATAGGGCTAATCGTTCCTCCTTCATTAAATGATTTTATTGTGGTTAGTGGCCCCAACCAGGAAACTGGTATGAGTAATATAAACGGAGCAGTAACACAATATATGGCCTGGAGTTATATTCTACAACCTAAAAGAAGCGGCAAGATTTTAATGGAGGCTGCCACAGCCAGCATAGCTGGAAAAAATTATAAATCCAATTCACTAAAACTTATTGTAAAAAACAAAGCAGGTTCAACCAATGCCGGTGCCGGTGCATACTCCAATCCTTTTGCTGCCATGGATCCTTTTGCCGAGGCAAAACCTACAGAAGAATTTAGTGATTATATTTTAAAGAAAGGAGAGCAGGTGCAGGATAAGGTAAAGAAGAATATGCAGCTTTGCCTGCAAACCAGCAAAACCAGTTGTTTTGTGGGGGAACCCATTTTGGCTACCTATAAATTATTTACCCGCCTTAAGAGTGAAAGCAAATTGAGTAAAAGCCCCTCTTTTAATGGATTTTCTGTGATAGACCTGCAGCAACCTGATGAAACAGAATATGCCAGGGAAAAATTAAATGGCCGGGAGTACAATGTTTACACCGTAAGAAAAGTGCAGTTATATCCCCTGCAGGATGGTGCCATAGAATTGGAAAGTGCCTCTCTTGATAATAATATTCAGTTTCTAAAAGCAGAAGCAGGCACAGCCGTTAATAATGTAAATGGTTTTTTAGAGGGTTATAATTTTGGTCCCGATGCGGTAGTTAATCAAAAAGTTAGCCTCAGCAATAAACCAGTAAACATTACAGTAAAACCACTTCCCGAATCTGGCAAACCTGCGGGATTTAAAGGTGCAGTAGGTAAATTTAAAATAGAAGCTGCCCTTGAAAAAAATAATTTCAGCACAGATGAAGCAGGCAAACTAACCCTTACCATCAGCGGCAGTGGCAACCTGCAATTAGTTACTGCGCCTGATATAAACTGGCCAAAAGGAATTGAAACTTTTGAACCAAAAGTGAAGGATGAACTGGAATTGCAGATGGTGCCCGTAAGCGGTAAAAAAATATTTGAATTTCCCTTTACTGTAGACTTAGCCGGCCAATACCAATTGCCGGCAATAGATTTCAGTTATTTTGATCCTGCGCTGGTTTGTTACAAAATAATTCATATTGATCCTATTACGTTCTCTGTGCAAAAAGGATTGCACAAACCTGTATATACTGCAGATACAATTGTGGCAAAACTACCTGCCAATTTTTCTAAAAAAATGTTTACCAACCGGGGATGGATTGTGGGCAGTATTGCAATGATGATGCTGGCAGGTTTAATTTTTTGGTTGAAAAAAGAACCAAAGTCGTCCTATAAAAAAACTTCTTTACCGCAGCAGGCAGTACTGCCCGAAGAAAAAATAAATCCATTTATAAAAACGGTAAATTTTAACCTGCAAAATCCGCTGAGTAAAACTGAAGACTGCCTTAATAACACAGACTGCAACCAGTTTTATAATCTACTCTATAGTGAAATGAATGGCTGGCTGAGCTATAAGTTTTTACCGGGTGAACAAAATATAAATACAAAAGCCATCAGCACGGCAATGGACAAAGCAGGAATTGATAATGAGATAACGCTGCAACTGCAGCAACTACTGCACGAAATAGAATGGCAGTTATATACTCCCTTTGAGCGAAACGATTCTATGGGCCAGCTTTACAGCCGCTCGCAAACCATTCTTCAGTTGATTAATAGTTTTGAAACGGTTACTCCGTAAACTTGTATCCCACGCTTCTTACAGAATGAAAGTAATGTGGATTGCGGCTGTCTTCTTCAAAATATTTCCGGAAGTTTAAAATAAAATTATCAATGGTTCGGGTGGTGGGGTAAACATTATAACCCCATACAGCCTGTAGTATTTTTTCCCTGGTTACCACTTCATTTTTATTTTCTATCAATAGTTTCAGCAGCATGCCTTCTTTTTTAGAAAGGGTTATTTTCTCCCCGCTTTTATTGCTGCACAACAGGGCTTTAAAATCTATTTTGTTATTACCAAACTCGTACACCGCCGGTAGGGGTTGCCTGCTGCTAAGCTGCTCACTCTTGCGGATGAGTTTGTGTACACGCAGTAACAGCTCTTCCAGGTTAAAGGGTTTGGTAAGATAATCATCCGCACCTTTTTTTAATCCCATCACCCTGTCGGCACTGCTGTTTTTTGCACTAAGAATTAATATAGGAATTTCTGAATTGCTGAGCCGGATGGTTTCGCAAACAGTAATGCCATCCAGTTCGGGCAGCATTACATCTAAAATAATAAGGTCAAAATATTCTTTCTGAAATTGGCGCAGTGCATCGGCACCATCAAAACTGCCGGTCACTTCATAGCCTTCCAGTTCCAGGTTTAATTTCAATGCTTCCTGCAGGTTTTCTTCATCTTCTACCAGTAGTATCGAAAATTTTTTATCGGCCATAATTATTTTTTAAGCATTAGCTTTTAACTGCACGGTAAAGATACTTCCACCATGTGTATTGTTTATGATGAAAATACTACCTCTATGATTCTGTATAATTTTTTTGGTTAGATACAATCCTAAGCCCGTGCCCTTGGCCCTTTTGGTTGCTTCATTGCCAAGGCGGTAAAATTTTTCAAAAACTTTTTTCTTATCGGCATCAGCTATGCCGGGGCCGGTATCTTCTACTTCTAACCGGGCAAGCGTATTTTTTTTGCTGAAGCGCACAGCCACAGGCGTTTCTTTAGGAGAATATTTAAGTGCATTTTCTAAAAGATTATTTACAGATATCTGCAGCAGCAACGGATCGCCTAATACAAATACATTTTCTTCTATGTGCCTGCTTATGTTTCGCTGCGGATAACGTATAATAAAATCTTCCACACAATCAAATATGAGCTGGCCCATGTTTAATTCCTCATTTACCATTCTGTACCCTCCCGCTTCTATCTGCGATGATAAAAGCATATTGTTGCACAATGCATTTAGCCTGTTGGTTTCCTGCAGGGTATTCTGCAGCAGGCGCTGCTGCTGTTCTTTATCAAGATTTCTTTTTTGAATTGTTTCCAGGTTTAGTTTGGCTATGGCAATGGGTGTTTTTAATTCGTGTGTAAGTGCTATCATAAAGTTCTGCTGCTCGTGGCTTATTTTTAACTGCCGCCGCACAGCCCTGAAAATAAAAATAGCTGCAGCCATTATCACCAGTAAAAACGTGGTTCCTTCTCCTGCATATTGATTTATTTTTCTCAGCTCTTCGTTTTCTATTTTTTCTAATCTTGCTTTTTCTGTTTGTGAGTTTACAGAAATACTTATTTTCTTAAGCTCGCTCATTTCTTTATTCTGATTATTAAGCGTAATGAACCAGAAGATTAATGCAGCAATAATATAAGCCAGCATTATCCAATAGATAATAAAAATGCGTTGAATTTTTTTTGGCTTATCGGGCATAGTGAAATGGTTATGTTTGTTTCAAAGGTTTCAGAGTTTTAAAAGGGTTCTTGAGTCAATGGTCATTATGTCAATAGGTCATTATGTAAAAATATTTCTAATCTAAAACCAACCTTTGAAACCTGTTAAACCTTTTCCTAATTACGTTTATCTAACCCCCACGAAAGTTTATTTCTTAGGGTTTGCAGAAAATTATTTTCGTTTAAGCGGATGAGGTTAATTCCAAAATTTTCTTTTTTCACTGCCAGTTGAATTTCTTTGGGCACCAGTTCCCGGCGGCTATCCATGCTACAGATAAAATTTTCTGTTCTGCCTTCTACCTCAAAAGAAACAATGGTATTATCGGGTACAATAATGGGGCGTATATTAAGGTTATGAGGCGATACGGGTGTGATAACAAAACTGGCACTGTCTGGAAAAACCACCGGACCATTGCAGCTTAACGAGTACCCCGTAGAACCCGTAGGAGTAGATACAATTAATCCATCTGCCCAGTAAGTATTTAAAAATTCTCCATTAAGATAAGTATGAATTTTTATCATGGGAGAAATATCACTTTTGTGAAGTGTAAATTCATTGAGTGCATAAGGAGTATCCTTAAAAATTGGAATATCTGCATCCAGGTGAAGCAGGGTTCTTTTATCCAGCACATATTTTCTTTCGGCAAGGGCTTCAATGGCCGAACTTATTTCGTCTTTACCAATATTGGCCAAAAAACCCAGTCTGCCATAATTAATACCCAGCACAGGAATACCAGTATCTTTTACAAGGGTTACGGTATCCAGCAAAGTACCATCTCCACCAAGGCTTATGAGGCAGTCTATGCTGGTATCCATATCGGAACTGGAATTAAAAGTGGAGTAGGTGCCTTGTATATTTACTGAAGAGTAAATTTTATTAAAAAATTCCTGGAAAAAAACCGGTTCAGCATCATGCTTTGCTAATTCAGATAATAATAATTCAATATCCTGCTGCTGGTTATGCTCTATTCCCCTGCTGTAAATGGCTATTCTCATGTATGATGAAAAGGATTTTAAAAACCGCCCTTAGCATGTAAAAATAACCCCTTTTCGCCTAATTGGTTAAAACTGTATTCCAGCCTTAAATTTATATCGTAGAGCGTAAGAATATCTAAACCAACACCACCCGAATACAAAAAACGGTTTCCCAGCCTGCTGTCGTAAGCAGCTTTGCTGTAGCTATAGCCTGCATCGGCAAAAGTTTTGGCATAAATAGCAAAAGGAATTTTGGGAACTATTTTATTTTTTATGGGCACCGGAATATTAAAAGAAATTATTTTTTTCTTTATAGTATATTGAGCCAGAAAATTAGCTACGCCATCTATTACATAATTTTCCAGGCCACGCAGGTATAGTTCTCCATACCCAAAAGCCCTTTGATTAATATAAGCAAGCTCAAAAGGCGCTTTTATTTTTATGTGACTCTGCACCGAACTGTACCAGTTGTTGCCATGCGCAATATATTTGTTGTAATCGGCATCAACCGAAAGCATATTTACGCCGCCGGTAAAACCAAGCCCACGTTTTAGAACAGCAAGAGAATATATTTTTCCGGTAAGGGGATATTTTACATTATTGGTATGCACATAAGCATAAATATATGCTGCATCGGTATAACCAGTATTATTTTTTTTATTGCCAAAATATGCAGGGTTGTATTTAGTAACAAGACTATCTACTACAGTGCTATTGATATAGCCTAAGCTAAAAATATGCCTGCGGTAAAAACCCTTTCTGAAAATATAAGAACCACTTACTGCAAATGTTTTTCTTACAAAAGCATCATTGCTAAATCTCAATAAAAAATTTTTTGCATTGGTTTTATAAGACACTTCCCGGTTTTGAGTATAACCGGCACCCGCAGAAAAACCTTCGGTTAATTTCCGGTTGCTGTAAGGGGCACTGTAAGAAAATGAAAAATTTCGGGCATACCCTGTGAGTAAATAAATACGGAGCTGGTCTCTGCGGCCACTGAGATTATAATGGGCAAACTTTGCGCCGTATATAACCCTGTTAAGGTCGGCATGGTAAGTGTTTATCCATTCATTAAAATTTCTGTCAACGAGTTGAAATTGTGGCGATGGATAGATATACCATTTTTCTTTTACAGAAACTTTAATGTTCATATCTGTAGGCGAAATAAATTCCGGCTCCAGTATTACTTCTGTAAAAAGGCTGGTATTGTAAATGAGTTCCTGCGAACGTTTTAATTTTTCAAAGAGGGCAGATGCCAGGATAGAGTCGCCGGCTTTAATGCGCATCTCCCGCTGAATGATATAATTTTTTGTTCTTTTATTACCCGTTACCATTATGGAAGAAATAAAAATTTTGGCTGTAGAATCTATCAACAGTTTTCTGTCTATCTCATCATAAAATTTGGGATATTTTTTTTGTGCAAAACTACTGTTGTTTAAAAGAAAAAATAAGAGAAGCATCAATGCTTTTAATGCGGCAGCTAATAAAAGGCGGTTATATTTTTTACACACGGCAACAGGAAGATTTTGTTATTTAATTTAAATGTCAAGATAGTTCATTAAATGCCTGTAATTGCTGTGTATTTCATTTTCAAAATTTTCGTTGCCAAAATAATAAATTACATCGTATTCATAGCGTTCAAAAGTAGCTACCAATGCAGCTATTTCTTTTTTGTTAACGTGAAGTGTTACGGTAAGCATTCCTGTAATGGCATCAGAAGACGAATTAAGATGCAGTATAGTGCAGTCATTGCTTTCTACAATGCGGCTTATTTCTGAAATGGCAAACTGGTTACGTTCCATTTCCAGTACAATGATGCCACCTATTTCATTGGCTCCAGCAAAATTACCCAGTCTCTTTAAAAGTTCTGTAGCAGCAATAATACCTGCAAGATCGCCTTCTTCATTTACTACGGGTATAACATTACTGTCAAACTGTATGCAGATATTTACAGCATTTAAAAAATGCACATTGTCTTTTACGGATGCAGCAATATAATGTTCCTGTAAACTTTCTACTGTTTGTTTTTCGTCGTCTGCATCCAGCAAATCTTCTTCACTCAGCAGCCCCAGGTATTTATCATCACTAACAACCGGCAGGTGCGTAACCCTGAAATCGGCGAGTAGTTGCACGGCTTTTCTGATACTGTCCTGTAATTTCAGGCGTGGTATATTATTACTTATTAAATCTACTGTTAACATGATATTGCGGTTTTGGGTGTAGCAATAAGATTAATTTAAAAGAACAGGCGGTCTTCTACACAGACAAATTAAATTCTTAAACCGTTGCAGCAGGAGCTTTTAATTTTGCTAAAAATCCTTCCAGAATCTTATTAAACTCTTCTGGAACTTCCATCATGGGTGCATGCCCGCATTGATCTATAAAATGCAGCTCACTGTTTGGGATCAGTTTATTAAATTCTTTTCCCACAAAAGGAGGTGTAATGGTATCATTATTTCCCCAGATAAGGCAGGTGGGTTGTTTTACATTTTTAAGTTCATCGCCCAGGTTATTGCGGATTGCACTTTTGGCCAGGGCTATTATCTTAATTACTTTTAAGCGGTTATTGGTTATTTCAAAAACCTCGTTTACCAGTTCTTCTGTAGCCAGCGCCGGATCGTAAAATGTAAGTGAAGTCTTGGTGCGGATGTAATCTTTATCGCCCCGTTTGGGATAGGTATCGCCCATGCCGTTTTCAAAAAGACCAGAGCTGCCCGTAAGAATTAAAGAAGTTATTTTTTCAGGATTTTTTAAAACATGCACCAGGGCCACATGCCCTCCCAGAGAATTGCCCATAAGGTGAATGCGTTGGTAATTTCTATGTTCAATAAATTTTTGTACAAATTTTTGTAAGCCTCCTACTGAAGTATGCAGCAAATCCAGATCCAGAAGCGGCAAAATAGGTACTACAACTTTGTGAGTAGATTTAAAATATTCTATCAGGTAAGTAAAATTGCTCATTGCCCCAAACAATCCGTGCAGCAACATTAAGGGTTCTCCAGTACCTTCTTCAATAAATTTAAATTTGCCGTCTTGTTTTATTTCGTAGGTCATCTGTTAGTTATGGATTATCCGTTTGCATTGTGTTGCTAAAATACTTGATTTATTTTAAATACGGGGTATTGATCCAAAGATACCAATCCTGCTCTTAACCGCCACCAGTTATTTCTTATTGTATAGGCATTTCGTTTATGACTGCCTGTTCTTTGCAAAACATAAATGAAACAATAAGCCATTATTTTTTTGGGATAACATCCGGAACTTTTTCAAAAAACGCCTCCAGTTGTGCAAACATATCTTTAAAAATAGGAATGATGCTGCCCAGTGAATCCATTACTTTTGGCCCCAGGGGTTGAATGTAGGGATAAGCCTGCGATGCGGCAACAGTTTCTGCAGAAATGATTTTTAATTGTACTGCGTAAAATAACAGGATGCTTAAAAATATGCTGTACAATAAAGCATATAATACAATGCCGCCAATTCTGTTAAGCCATCCCAGCATGAGCATCTCTACAGATTTTTGTATTAGCTTGCCACCCAGGTTTACAATTATTAACACTATTAAAAATACCAGCAAAAATGAAATGAAAGGCAACCATTTACCGGCAGTATTAAAAGTGCCGGTAAGTTTTTGGGTGGCATAAACCGACAGTTTTAATGCAGCAGCAAGCCCGGCTATAAAACCAATTACTGAAAACAAAGCTACAATTAAACCCTTGCTGTAACCCTTTACACAGGCCAGCAGCATTAATAACAGAAAAACAATATCTATAAACATATTGATCGTTTAGCAACTAGTAAAGTTCTTTTTTCTCAAAGCCTTTTGTTTAGAAAGTTTAGAAGTTTAAGTTACTTTAATAAATAACAAATTGTAAATACTAAGTAATTATGCAAGCATTTCTTTTACAATAGCACTAATAGTTTTGCCATCTGCCTTGCCAGCCAGTTGTTTGGAAGCTGCTCCCATTACCTTGCCCATATCTGCTACAGAAGATGCGCCCGCTTGAGTAATAATATTTTTTACGGCCTCTCTTATTTCTTCAATAGATAATTGTTGGGGTAGAAATTTTTCTATTACCTCCATTTCTTCTTTTTCTTTTATTGCCAGGTCTCCCCTGTTTTGCTGTGTAAATATTTCAAAAGAATCTTTGCGCTGCTTCATCATTTTCTGCAGAAATTTTTGTTCTGTGGCTTCATCAATTGCGCCAGCGGCACCGGGCTCAGTTTTTGCTTTAATTATTTCTGCTTTTATAGCCCTTAGGCTACGCAATACTGCTTCGTTTTTCGATTTCATGGCATCTTTCATTCCGGCCATTATTTGTTGTTCAAGGTTCATGATGTGAATAGTAAATGGTGAATAATCAAAAATACTCAGTCTCAGTTTAAGATGCAAAGTCTATTGCTTTTGGGAGTTGCTTATTTTTGTATTTAAATATTTTATCTCGTTTTTTACTCTTGCTCCTTTAGTTGAATGGACTTAAATTTTTCAAAAAAATCATGAGCAAATTTTTTCACCTCATCGCTTAAACCCTGCTGGTTGGTAGCTCTTTTAAAAGAGTCTGCCATGCCCATGAGCATCTGGTAATAAAAATCGCCCATTTCATCCACCATCATATCTTTTGTCCAAAGGTCTATGCGAAGAGCGGTTTTGTCTGCTCCATCCCAAAAAGCTACGCTCATGGCTTTGGCTTTTTGCGCCATATCTGCACTGCTGTCTGTAGCCTGCCAGTTTATTTGTTCAGGTACTTTTTGGGGGTCCAGGAAAATATCAATTTTTATGGTTGATTGTTTCATTGAAAGAAATAATTTAGTGGGCAAAGGTAAAAGGATAAAGCCTTAATTACTGCCGATACTTAAAATACTTTGCCATAACAAAGCTGCTGTAGCAGGCCAGTTGTAAGTGGCTGCTAAGGATATTCCTTTTTCAATCGTTTCATTTCTCATGGCTTCATCTTTATACAGCAACATCATATTTTCTGCAATCATTTTTTCATCAATACTTGTAAACAGGGCGGCATCTTTATAAACTGATTTTGCAGCCTGGCCATCGTTGGTTATCAATGGCACCTCACATTGCATGGAGTGCAGGCCAGTGTTTTCTGTTGCTGACACAGCAGGTAAATAAATACATGCATAAGCTGCTGCTAAGAGTTGTGCCGTTTTTTCATGAGATTCATGTGGAATAAATTTTACTTCCTGGCGGTATTTATAATTTTTAAAATCTTTTACACATTCCTCTGCTGAAATATTTTTAAGTAATAACAGTAACTGCATATTTGATTTAAGCCTTTTTTTAAAAAGCGAAAATGCTTTTAGCACAAATAAAATATTGGGCTGGGTGTATGCAGAACATTCGCAGAAAAAAAATTCATTGCCTTCGGTATGAAGGTTAAGTTCTGCTACTTTTTTATTTAATGGCAGTGGCTGATAGGTTTCAATAAGGCCATGCCCTGCAGTAGAAATTTTTGATTGCGAATAAGGATATTTAAGAATAAGGGCTTCTGTAATATTATTTTCTATTGTAAGTACACAAGCAGTTTTGCGAATGGATTGCGAAAAAAATTTTTTTAAGTACCCGGCATGTTCGTATTGCAATAATTTTTTTTTCTGCAGAAAAGATATATCCGGCAGTACCATACATTGAGGCACATTGGTGCGCAGGCTGCACACGGATGATTCTGAAAGAAAAACTGCCGCATTCATTTTTTTTAAAATGCCGGGCAATTTAAAATTATACCAGTAATGTAGCAGCAGGCTGTTTTTAATAGCAGGACTTACTGCAAATATTTTGCAGTTAGAGGTCAGGTTAATTTGTAGCGGTGATTGTTTATCTGCAAAAAAAATAAACTGATCTGCAGGGTATGCTGATGCCAGAAGTAATAAGCTAGGATATAGAAAAGATCCCTGTTGGCTGGTTTCCCGGATATGTGCGGCAATGGTCATTCTTTTAAAAAAAATAAGTGGCGTGCAAAAACGGGGTGAGCAGTATTTTATTTAAGTACTTTCAACTTTACTGTTTCTATCCGGTTGCCGCTTACGCTTAAAATATCAAACTGGTAATTACCCGCTATTATCCGGTCCTTCTGCTGTGGTATGGTTGATTCGTTGTTTTGAATAATGAAACCAGAAAGTGTTTCAGCGTCTTCGTTATCCGGAAATTCGAGGTTGTATTTTTGTGTAATAAAATCCAGTTCTATCCTGCCGCTAAACAAATATTCATTCACCGAAATTTGTTTGTTCACAAGTTCATCTACTTCATCATACTCATCCTGAATTTCTCCAAAAATTTCTTCCAGCAGGTCTTCCATGGTTACAATACCAGCTGTGCCGCCAAATTCATCTATCACCCATGCAATGCTTTTTCTTTCTTTGCCAAATTTATCCATCATGCCTGCTACGCTCATGCTCTCCGGCACGGTAGGAATGGGCAGCAGGATATCTTCTATAGAAGCCGGGTGCTTAAACAGGTCGAGCTGATGAATGTACCCGGCAATATTATCAATGTCATCATCCAGTACTACCAGTTTGCTTAGCCTGGTTTCTATCAATTTGTTTTTTACTTCTTCAATAGTACTCTTTCTTTGTATGCTTACAATTTCTTTGCGTGGTACAAGGCACTCTCTTAATTTGGTATCGCTGATGGATAAGGCATTTTCAAACAATTCTTTATTTAACACAGAACCTTCTTCTTCGCCCGAGCCAGAGCTTTGCAGAATAAAATGCTCCAGGTCTATTTTGCTGAAGACCTCTTTTTTATCTGAAAGTTTTACATTAAAAATATACTGTAGCATCCATTCAGAGGCGCTTATCATAGCAGAAGAAATACCTGCAAACAGCCAGTAAAATAAGCGGGCAAAATAACTTACCGTACCACTATTGAGCAGCCGGTTACTGTTGGTATTAAAAAATGCCCTTGTAAGTACAATTAAAAAAAGGATGATGGTACTTGATAAAACTGTTTCTGCAAACAGGCGGATATATTTTATATAGTTGGCTGCTGCCAAAGGTATCTGCGAATCTATCCAGTTCCAGATGGGAGAGAGCATTTCGCCCACAAGCAGGCCATAAATTACGAGTACAAAATTAATGGCAACCAGTATGGTACCTATAAAACGGGTTGGGTGTTCTGCAAAATTTCCCCATGTTTTTCCGCTGTAGGTGCCTTGTTTTTTACTTAGCTCAATAGATAATTTATTGGCGGAGGCAAAAACAGTTTCTATGCCTGCAAAAAAACAGATCAATATGATTGAAACAAAGAATATGACTAATAATACCGGGATGTCCATACATTAAAAATAAGAAAATAACATCAATCTGCTTTCTGGCCCTGCTGAAGGGGTTGTTTAATAAATTCAGTCACCAGTTTTTCTGCTTCGGCGCAGGCTACTTCCAAATCATCGTTTACCACTATTTTATCAAAATGTGTTTTAAAACTGATTTCATAAGATGCCTTGCTTACTCTTGAACTCAGCGATTCTTCAGATTCGGTACCCCGCCCTTCCAGCCGTTTCTGCAGTTCATCTACCGAAGGTGGCTGAATAAAAATACTGAGGGTATTTATGGGATATTGTTTCTGCACATGAATGGCACCCTTTACATCAATATCCAGCACAGGTATGCGGTTATTGCTCCAGATACGCTCCAGTTCACTCTTTAAAGTGCCATAATATTTTCCTTCATATACCATTTCCCATTCGGCAAATTCCTTGTGTTTTATTTTTTCCTGGAATTGCTGTTCACTCATAAAATAATAATCTACAGCCTCTTGCTCATTGTCCCTTGCTGGCCGGGTAGCGGCAGAAACAGAAAAAGCCAATGCGGGAAACTGCTGCATAAGGTATTTGGTAATGGAAGTTTTGCCGGCTCCTGAAGGAGCAGTGATGATTAAAATTTTCTGATAATTGGAACTCATGCGCAAAGAAAAGAAAGAAATGCTGAATAAGGACTATTTGTGAAAATAGAAAATGTGCTACGCTCTTAAAGTAAAGGGATGAAAAGTTGGTTTGCCAATAATGATTTACTTGCTGCTGCCTTTTACAGGGTGTAATAATTGTGTAAACTGCTGCATTTGCAATAATTCTCTAACCCTTACTT
>JBKJSJ010000417.1:0-2560 GCA_046595965.1 Ferruginibacter sp. | reverse complement strand
ATAAGTCTCCATTTGTTGAATACCAAAGTAAAGAAGGATGGCTTGTTTTACCCATTCGTTCACCTGCCACTGCCCACTAACAGGCTCGGCTGTACGTAATCTTCCTTTATCTACTTCTTCAATTACATCCCGTATGACATCCACATATTTTTCATCTTTTAATAGTTCCCGGTTTTCCCAAACCTGCTGTACCTTATCTTTTAAATTCATTTTATAAATATTTGTGCAAACTTAATCAATAAAAAAATTCATTTTTGTGCAAACATTTTTTCAATGTTCAGCATCGTTGTGTCACTCACTTGTACGGCATATCTTTAATGTGCATACAGATGAAAGCCACCCGATCTTTAGCAACAAACATTCATGCATCCTGTAAAAAATATTATTATACGCCTGCCCAACTGGCTGGGCGACCTGGTAATGAGTACTGCATTTGTAAAAGCAGTACAGTTTGAATACCCGCATGCAGTTATAGATCTTATTACCAAAAAAGGAATTGATTTTTTACTGGATTATTTTCCTGCGCATGGGCAGCGTTTTGTATTTGACAAATCTGCAAACAAAGGCATCATTGGTGCATGGAGTTATGGCCGTTGGCTGCGAAAACAAAAAAAATACGATCTCTTCTTTTGCCTGCCCGATTCTATGTCATCGGCTATTATGGCCAAAGCTACGGGAGCAAAAAAAATAATTGGATTTAAAAAAGAACTTCGCTCTGCACTGCTCACACATTATTATGCCAGGCAAAAAAATCTGCACCGGGTAGAAGAATACATTAACCTGCTGGAGCAATTTGCAAAAACAACCCTGAAGGTTCCTGCGGTAGAACTTATTTACAATAAAGAAGAAAAAAATAAAACGGTTGTTATCAATATCAATTCCGAAGCAGCATCCCGACGGCTGCCTGTTACTAAAGCTATCAGCATCATCAATACTATCCGTAAAACAATTTCTACAGAAATTATATTGATAGGTAGCGCCAAAGAAAAAGATTTTGCAGATGTAGTTTTTAACGGTTTAATAGATAAAACAAATATTAAAAATATGGCCGGCCAAACCAGTCTGCCTTCACTCATACAACTGTTGGCCACAAGCGCAGCAGTTCTTACCACCGACAGTGGCCCTGCTCATGTAAGCAATGCACTGCTCACACACACCGTTGTACTCTTTGGAGCAGGCAACGAACATAACACTGCTCCTTATAATAAAAATAACAGAACCATTATACGATTGGGTAAACTTAACTGCGAGCCCTGCACCAGCAATACCTGCAAACTTTATGGCGTACCGGAGTGTTTATTACAGTTGGATGAAATTAATATTGCAGCAATCTTATCAGATTTATTAAATTCACAGGGATGATTTTTGAGGACGATATAAAACAATCTATTTACGTTTTGCAAAACGGAGGTACTATCTTATACCCTACCGATACGGTTTGGGGCATTGGCTGCGATGCTACCAATGAAAAGGCGGTAGAAAAGATTTTTACTATTAAAAAAAGGAATGAAGAAAAAAGTATGATTATACTGGTGGCAGATGAAAAAGATATCCTTCACTTTACAAACCATCCCGACCCGGTAATTTTTGATTATATAAAAGGCGTACATAAACCTACTACTGTTATTTACGAGGGTGCAAAAAACCTTGCACCCAACCTGGTAAATAAAGATGGCAGTGTGGGAATAAGAATCGTAAAAGATCCTTTCTGCCGGGCGCTTATTAAAGAATTGGGTAAACCCATCGTATCTACTTCTTCTAATATTTCCGGCTATCCTCCTCCTGTTTTTTTTGAGGATATAGATGTGCAAATAAAAAGCGGTGTTGACTATATCGTTCAACACCGCCAGGATGATTTAACTCCTTCATGGCCCAGTACCGTAATCAAACTTAGTACAGAAGGGCATATCCAGATTATAAGGCCTTAAAATTTATAAAATTGAAAATCCAATTCCTACCTGGATATTCTGACTCTTCCATTTTTCCTGATTATCTATATCATTAATGTTATTTAATCCCACACCATACCTTCCATAAATTTTAATTTTAGAAATATTCAGTTGTATTCCTGCAAGCATGCTCAAATCTCCTTTTGAAAAAGCATCTCTTCCATTTTTTGTAAGGCTGCTGTTTTGATCCATTAAGATACTGAACTGGGGGCCAGCCTGCAGTGTAACAAATGGGTTGGGACTGTAGTTTAACAATAAAGGTATTTTCAGGTAATTAAGTTTCACTTTAGAAACCGAATTAAAATCATAAATATCACTAAAGCTTTCGCTGGTATCAATATTAGCCTGGCTAAATAAAACTTCGGGCTGAATACCCCATTTACTGGTTAGACCAATTTGGGCAAAGCCACCCACCTGGTATCCATAACTAAACTGAGATTTAAAAGGCTTGCCATCTATTTTATTAATATCTGCACCGCCTTTAATGCCAACTTTAAAGCCTTGGGTAAATGCGGCTGATGTGGACATTGTAATGATTGCTGCTAATAAGAGTTTTACTTTCATGGTTTCAATAGTTTAGTGTTCTATTAAGACTCAAGTTATATGCCAAC
>JBKJSJ010000404.1:0-3367 GCA_046595965.1 Ferruginibacter sp. | reverse complement strand
GGCATCGGGCCATGTTGGAATGCCTTCAAACATTACCGAAGTAGCACCTGCACATAATGGCCCGTAAACTATATAACTATGCCCGGTTATCCAGCCAATATCTGCTGTGCAAAAATGCACATCGCCTGGCTTGTATTGAAACACATTTACAAAAGTGTAAGTGGTCCACAACATATATCCGGCAGAACTATGCACCACCCCTTTTGGTTTACCGGTACTGCCGCTGGTATATAAAATAAACAAAGGATCTTCTGCATCCATTTCCTGTGCCGGAAAAGATACGGTTCCATCTTTTTCTACCTGTTCCAGAGCATACTCCATTTCATCTTCCCACCACACATCTCTTCCTTTAATCATGCTCACAGGTATCCTGGTCCTGGTATATACAATTACCTTTTTAATTGTTTTATTTCCAATGAGTGCATCATCAATAATACTTTTCAGTGGAATATCTTTTCCGCCACGGTAAGCCCCATCGCAGGTTACAATAAATGTTGCCTGCGCATCTTCCAGCCGGTCTGCAATGCTCTGTGCACTAAAGCCACCAAAGATTACGCTGTGTATGGCACCAATTCTGGCACAGCCTAAAACTGCATAAGCAAGCTCGGGCACCATGCCCATATAAATGCAAACACGGTCACCTTTTTTTACGCCATTGTTTTTTAATACCTGTGCAAACTGGCAAACTCTTTTGTGCAGGCGGGCATAAGTAACTATTCTTACTCTTTCTTCGGGGTTATTGGGTTCCCAGATAATGGCGGGTTTATCTGCCATTGTTGGCAAATGTCGGTCTATACAATTTTCGGTGATGTTAAGTTTGCCGCCTTTAAACCATTCTATTTTTGGTTCGGTAAAATTCCATTCCAGCACTTTGTCCCACTTTTTTTTCCATAAAAAGTTTTCGGCAACATTGCCCCAAAAACCTTCAGGGTCTTCTACACTTTTATTATAATCTGTATGATACTGTTCTAAACTTTTAATTTGATAAGGATATGACATAGCAAAAGATTATTTAAAATTCTTTATTGAAAAAAATCAACTCTACAATAATTTATAATTTATTTTAAAAGAATTTTTTATTTTATGATGCCAAAAAATTTCACGTAGTTTTTACTATGGTTATTGGTAATGTTTTTAATAAAATAAGTATCATCTGTAATATCAAAAATAAAATACCAGGATGTTTTAGTATTGTGTTTGTAGGAGCAATAATAAGCGCCATATTTTTTATTAACAGTAGTTTTTTGGCGTAGGGTTGGTATGGTTAAAATAAAATCGTAAAGATTGTTTACGTAATCCTGTGCTCCTTTTTTGTAACTAAAATATTCTTCGTAATAAAGAATATCAACTAATTCGTCAAGTGTTATTCTTACTTTAGAGCTAATTGCTATTTTTTCCATAGCTCATCAATGTGTTTTAAAGATAGTTTACGGGCTTTTTCAACAGTAAGCCATTCTTCATTTTCCAACTCCTGTGTTAATTTACTTTTTTCCACCACTCCCATTTGCTCCAATACAGGCATTATGGTTTCCCGGTGTTTTTTAACATTAATGGTTACAAAGGTTATTTCGCCCTTGGCATTTTTTTCTGTAACTACTCCGGCAATACGTGGCATAATTTAATTGTTTAATTTAAAAAAGCATAACTGCAAATTAATACTTTTTGCTTACATGCTTTTACAGGGTGCATTTCAAATTCTAAGTGGCTGTTTGCATAGGGTTGTCAACCTTTTAACCAAATGCGATGTCAGCATCATTTCCGAAAGTTGTCAACCATTCTTTAAGTGGGCGGGCCTTCTGTATTGCTTTTAGATTTTTTATGATCCTGCGTTAAAGATTTAATCTGATACGCATATGATATCCCCCATTTCTTAAAAAAATTAATAATTTATAATAACGCTCAAATTAATATATTTATAGTGATTCTATTACACAAACGTTTGCTTAATATTTTAAAATTACTACATGGTGGATCTTTCTTCTAAAGGCATTGGTAAGGTTATTTTTTCTTCTTCGCTGGGCACATTGATAGAATGGTACGATTTCTACATCTTTGGCATGTTGGCCAAAACCATTTCTGTTCAGTTTTTTCCGGCAGGAAATACCACGACAGCATTATTAAGTACGCTGGCCATTTTTGCTGCAGGATTTTTAGTGCGCCCATTTGGTGCATTGGTATTTGGCAGATTGGGCGACATGATTGGCAGGAAATCTACTTTTTTACTCACCCTTGTTTTAATGGGAGGTTCTACTTTTTTAATAGGCCTGGTGCCGGGTTATAAAACCATTGGAATGGCTGCCCCAATGCTGGTTTTGTTATTAAGATTAATACAGGGTCTGGCATTGGGAGGCGAATATGGTGGCGCTGCTACTTATGTGGCAGAACATGCACCTGCCCACCGTCGTGGATATTTTACCAGTTGGATACAAACCACGGCCACACTGGGTTTGTTTGTGGCATTGGGGGTAATCATGTATATTAAAAGCAGCATGAGCGAAACAGCCTTTAATGCAGAGTGGGGCGGATGGCGCTATCCCTTCTGGATTTCTATTTTGCTGGTGGGTGTTTCAGTTTACATCCGGCTGAGGATGAAAGAATCTCCCATGTATATAAAACTGAAAGTAGAAGGGAAAACTTCTGTAAACCCATTGAAAGAAAGTTTTGGACACAAAGCTAATTTTAAGATGGTGCTCTTAGCACTATTCGGTGCCGTTATGGGGCAGGGAGTAATATGGTACACCGGGCAGTTTTATGCACAATCTTTTTTAGAGAATACAATAAAGATGGATTTTATACAAAACAGGGAAATTATGCTTTGGGCTATTGGGCTGGCCACGCCGTTCTTTTTGGTATTTGGCGCCTTGAGTGATAAGATAGGCAGAAAATGGATTATGCTTACAGGCATGTTGCTGGGAGTAGTTTTTTACAGGCCGATATTTAAAACTTTTATAAAAGATGCTAACGCTAAAGAATTGGCAAAGTATGAGCGAAACAACATTATTGTTCCAGCCGACCCTGGATACATTAAATTAATAAAAAATGATACTATAAATAAAGCCAATCAAACAATAATTACAAGTAAGTATAAAGTAATGTGGGAAGTAAAAAGTGGAATTTCCTTTATTGAAAATAAAATTGATACAACTTTTATAATTAAAGGTATTTCTGCGCCTATAATAAAAAAAGATAGTAAACCTGGTTACGACAATATATTTTTGAATCCTCCACTAAAATGGAAATTCATTTTTCTTGTTTGGGTAATGATCCTATTTGTAACCATGGCTTATGGCCCCATTGCAGCTTTTTTGGTAGAGCTTTTTCCTACAAGAATCCGTTACACATCTATGAGCCTTCCGTATCATATTGG
>JBKJSJ010000319.1:0-2702 GCA_046595965.1 Ferruginibacter sp. | reverse complement strand
GAGGGGGCAAATATTAAAATATCAAATAGCTGTAGAGAAGATTTTTAAAACAGGATTTTATTATTTGTATTGCAATTAAAAATAAAACTTAAAAGACGCTGTAATTTTTTGAAAGCTGCATACCCGGAATGGGAAAGTATTTGATCGTTTTTTTACTGTCCTATTCTGTCAATTTCATCATCCATACTATCAGGCATTTTATCCAGCGTAGCTTTTATAATAAGGTATCCACCTACTGCACAAACAAGGGCAAAAAGAAATAGGCCAATTACATTTTCTGTTCCAAACAACATGGCTCCCACCAGGAAGCCGGTAAATTCTGCAGCAAACCATGCCATTACAGTATAAAGTTTCCACCGTCCGGCTGGTAGTCCTTTTCTTACTGCAGTTTCTCCTGTTTTTTTACAGAGATAAATGAGTGCTATAATTTCGAGCATTTAAAAACAGATTGAGGTTAAAAGCAGTATGTTTGATGGCCTGTAAATATTTTATTGCAAAGAAGTAAAAAATATTTTTTGCAAATAAATATCTTTCTTCACGGTCCCTGGTTTGATAAAATTTTACTTTTCTTTTATACAAGATCTATATCAAAATTTACCAATTGCACAAACTCTGCCAGGCGCTGGTCTATATCTTCTTTGGTAATTTCTTTCAGGCGTTCGGGACCAAATTTTTCAACACAAAAGCTAGCCATGGCACTGCCCACAATGATGGCAGTTTTCATATTATCAAAACTGATGTCTTTTGTTTTGGCCAGGTAGCCAATAAAGCCTCCTGCAAAAGTATCTCCCGCACCCGTGGGGTCAAATACTTCTTCCAGTGGTAAAGCCGGTGCAAAGAATACATGGTTTTCATGAAACAATAATGCACCATGTTCTCCCTTTTTAATAATGAGAAATTTAGGCCCCATGCTTAAAATGGTACGGGCTGCTTTTACCAGCGATACTTCACCGCTAAGCTGCCTTGCTTCGCCATCGTTTACCAATAACACATCTATTTTTTTCAACACTTCTTTAAGGTCTTCCAATGCAATGTCCATCCAAAAATTCATAGTGTCCAGCACTATTAATTTTGGTCTCACTCTCATTTGATTAATCACACTCAGTTGCAGTTTTGGCATCAGGTTCCCCAACATTAAAAACTCGCTGCCCTGGTAACTCTCCGGCACAATGGGATTAAAATCTTCTAATACATTCAAGTCGGTAACCAGGGTATCACGGGTGTTCATATCTATATGATACCTTCCACTCCAGAAAAAAGATTTTTTATCGGCTACTACTTCCACCCCGTCTGTTTGCACCCCACGTTTTTTTAGTTCCTCCATTTCCGCTTCCGGAAAATCGTATCCTACAATAGATATCTGCTGCACTGGCTGTATAAAATTGCTGGCAGCATAAGCTACATAAGTGGCGGAACCGCCAACGATCTGGTCTATTTTTCCAAAAGGAGTTTCTATAGCATCAAAAGCCATGGTGCCCACCGTAATAAGAGACATAATAAAAGGTTTTAAAAAAGCATTTACATTTTCAAATGCAGTTATTTGTATGAATTTTTTGCGCAGCAAAAGTAGCCCATAATTTGGGTTTTCCACGCTCCGGTATAATTTGTGTTATTTTGTATGAAATGCTTATACAAATTCATCCCGATAATCCCCAACCCAGGCTTATAAAGCAGGTGGCAGAATGCCTGCTGGATGGCGGTGTTATTGCTTATCCTACTGATACTATTTATGGACTGGGCTGCGATATTTTTCAACCAAAAGCGGTGGAACGCATCTGCAAAATTAAAGGGGTAGATGCTGCCAAAGCCCAGCTTTCTTTTATCTGCAGGGATCTGAGTCACCTGAGCGATTATACCAAAAGCATTGATACGCCTCTTTACAGAATTCTTAAACATTCCCTGCCGGGGCCCTTTACTTTTATTTTGTGTGCCAGCAAGCAGGTGCCTAAAATTTTACAGAACAAAAAAAGTACCATCGGCCTTCGTATACCCGATAACGAAATATGCCGGTTCATCCTGGATGCACTGGACCATCCATTATTAAGTGCATCACTGCCGGGAGAAATGGTAGAGGATTATACTGATCCCGAAGTAATTTATGAACGCCTGGGCGATAAAGTAGATTTTGTTATTGATGGAGGTATTGGAGGAATGGTTCCCAGTACGGTGGTAGATTGTACTACAAATGATTGGACGGTGCTCAGGCAGGGGTTGGGGGAGTGGGAGGAATTAGTCAGGTAGCCAATGGTAAAGGATCAATATGTTATGGCCAATGATTCATCTACGATGGTTTAAAACCGACTTTACATAATAAATAGTCCAATTAGATTTCTGTGGGCATAATACCATCTCAGATTTTCTCGTAGTCCGTTGGATACTACTTAGTAAATCAAGATGGGATTAGCTGCGGCAGTATATCAGCAATGGTTTTTATCTGGCTGAAATTATTGTGTTCAATATTATGTTCTACCACTTCATGTGCCCAGGTTAGATGATAAGGAATGTGTACTGCATGGCCGCCAATGGCAAGCACAGGCAATACATCCGATTTAATAGAATTACCCAGCATTAAAAATTCTCCGGGTTTACAATCCAGGTGGCGGATTAGTTTTTTATAATCGGCTTCCTGTTTGTCGCTCATAATTTCTATATGGTGAAAATAATGTTCAAGCCCCGATTTTTTTAATTTTCTTTCCTGGTCC
>JBKJSJ010000295.1:0-3651 GCA_046595965.1 Ferruginibacter sp. | reverse complement strand
TTATACATGGTGCTACCATTGGCCGCAACTCACTGGTAGGGATGAACGCCGTAATAATGGATAATGTGCAACTGGGTGATGAGTGTATTGTAGGTGCATTAACTTTTATAAAAGCTGATGAAGTTATTCCTGCACGAAGTGTGGTTGTAGGCAACCCTGCTAAAATTGTAAAAGAAGTAACGGATGAAATGCTGGCATGGAAAACAGCAGGCACAGCTTTGTACCAGCAACTGCCGCTTGATATGAAAGAAGGCTGGAAGGAGTGTGAGCCGCTAAGAGAAATTCCTAAATGCAACACTATGCAAAATGCAAATTACAAACCCTGGAACAATCCAAAATAAACAGTTTAACAATATTAATTTGTAACTTGTATTTATAAATGTTGCAGGAACAATACATACAAAAATATACTTACAGCGACTATCTTCATTGGGAAGGAGCCTGGGAATTGATCAATGGTTATCCTTATGCCATGAGCCCTGCACCTGTACCTAAACATCAAAAAGCAGGGAACAACATCAATTTTAATTTTACAGAAGCATTGCGTAAAAATAAATATGCTTGCGATTGTGATTTATTATATGAGTCTGACTGGATAATTAACCACGATACTGTCGTAAAACCTGATAGTATGATCGTTTGTGGCAAGTATGACCAGAACAAGGCTATACAATTTCCGCCATCACTTATTGTTGAAATATTTTCTCCTTCTACAAGATTAAAAGACCGGAATACTAAGTTTAACTTGTATGAACAGATGGGTGTAAAATATTATTTGATGGTGGACACTGATAAAAAAACTATTGAATATTATCAACTCCTGAATAACAAATATACTCAGCAGGAAAATTTACTTGTATATCAATTTACTGAAACATGCAAAATAGAAGTATCTCTCAGTAATATATTTACAGCATAGTTTTACTTCCTTTTATCTTCCCAAATTAATTTTTCATTGCTTCTTGCTTTCTCAAAATTTGGAAATTTACCATCACCCCTGCCCGTTATTCCTCCATCAGGATGGCCCATTAACTGGCAATTACTACTATAGAGTTCGCTAAAAAAATCGCAGCAGGGTGCTGTTACATAATACACATCTTTACCCTCATAAGTATATCTGAAAATTTTACGGGGAGGATTTTTCTTTTCTTCTTTTGCAAATGCACTTATCATTTTTTTTAAACAGGCGGGTAAATTTTCTACGGATGTATTTTCATTTCCTGCAACACTGGTTTCATTTCCGGCGGGGGCAGGTGCGGTTGCTGCATCGGAAGTCTTTTTAGCGCCACAGCAACTTGCAGCAAGTATGCAAAGCAATACAATGATATTTTTCATGCCTGCAATTTAATCTTTACCCGCAAAATGAATAAATTTTTCTCACCTTTGCCGCCAATGGAAAGATCAAATTTTGTAGACCAGATAAAGATTTTCTGCCGCAGCGGACATGGCGGTGCCGGCAGCAAACATTTTATGCGCAATAAATTAACCGCCATGGGCGGTCCTGATGGTGGCGATGGCGGACGTGGCGCACATATTATTTTAAAAGGCAATACACAACTATGGACGCTGCTGCACCTGCGCTACTATAAAAATGTACTGGCAGAAGATGGCGGAAACGGAGCCGGCAATAACAGCAGCGGCAAAACCGGTAAAGACATTATTATTGAAGTGCCGCTGGGTACTATAGCTAAAGATGAAATAACCGGCGAAATAAATGCCGAGATCTTACAGCATGGCCAGGAAATTATTTTAATGAATGGTGGCCGGGGTGGACTGGGCAACAGTAATTTTAAAACATCTACAAACCAGGCACCGGAGTATGCACAGCCTGGCGAAGACGGCGTAGAAGGATTTAAAATACTGGAACTTAAAGTACTGGCAGATGTAGGTTTGGTGGGTTTTCCCAATGCGGGCAAGAGTACGTTACTGAGCAGCATCACCGCAGCTAAACCAAAAATAGCCGACTATGCTTTTACCACATTAGTACCCCAGTTGGGCATGGTAGAATACCGGGATGGAAAAAGTTTTTGCATTGCAGATTTACCGGGCATAATAGAAGGCGCTGCAGAAGGTAAAGGACTGGGGCATCGTTTTCTGAGGCATATAGAACGAAATTCTATTTTATTATTTTTAATTCCTGCAGATAGTAAAGATCATAAAAATGAATTTGAAATATTGCGCAATGAACTGGAGCAATACAACCCCGACATGCTGCAGAAAGATTTTGTAATTGCCATAAGCAAATCGGATATGCTGGATGATGAACTGAAAGAAGCCGTAGCAAAAGAATTACCCAAAAAGATTCCGCATGTTTTTATTTCCTCCATTACCAATAATGGGTTATCTGAATTAAAAGACCTGCTTTGGGAAACCATGAATACCCCAAAGCATAGATGAAATAGAAACAGCTTATTTTTTATAAATGTTTGCCAGCTTATCAGACATTAAACAATACATTCAGTCTTATTACTTCTCAGTATTTAAGCCCTGGTATTTTGTGGCAGTAATGGCCATGCTTTCCGCTATTTTATATATAAATTATTTTCAGCCCTTTTCTGCAACACCCAATAATTTCTTAATAAATTTTGGGGCAGACTTTTGTCTTTACTTCTTTCCATTTGCGGTCGCATACCTTTTGCAATACCCTTTTTTTGGCAAGCAAAATTATTTTAAAGAAAAATGGTTTTGGTGGCTGCTGCTCCTTGCGCCTGCATTTTTTGCTCTTAGGGTAAATTTTAATTTTCATCAACCGGCAATAGAAAAAATAGTGCAGGTTAATGTGCAGCAATATTGGCTATCTGTCAGCAACCTGCTGATGCGCATATTAGTTTTGTTATTTCCTGTATTTATCATTTGGTTTATAAAAGATAAAAATAACCAACCCTTTTATGGTAACAAATCCATAAAAAATATGCGCCCTTATTTTATATTGCTTGCCTTGATGCTGCCATTGATTATACTGGCAAGTTACCAGCCTGCATTTATAAAAAAATATCCCATTGCATTAAATGCTGTGGCAATGAATATGCCGAATAAAAAAATGGCTTACTTATTTTTTGAAGTCTGCTATGCTTTGAATTTTATCAGCATAGAATTTTTCTTCCGTGGTTTTTTAATTTTGGCTTTCGTTAGAATCTGTGGAATGCATGCCATAATACCAGCAGCTTGTTTTTACTGCTGCATACACTTGGGCAAACCCATGCCCGAAGCCATCAGTAGTTTTTTTGGTGCTTTGTTGCTCGGCATCATTAGTTACCACAGCAAAAGTATTTGGGGTGGGGTACTCATTCATATAGGGTTGGCCTGGTTGATGGAGGTTTTGGCATTTATTCAACAATAAGTTTTAATGACTATAAAAAAAATGGAACACCGGGCTTTGGGAGCGTTTAAAACTTAAGTGCCCTTTTCAAAAATCATTTTCAAACAAGTGCTAATACCGATTGCCAGTATTTTAAAAATTAGAAAAAAGTATATAACTCTAAGGGTATTAAAAAAATACTTGAGGTCATTTAAAATTTCAACAGCCTTATGAATGGCTTAGCGGGGAGTTATAAGAGATAATTTTTTTTATTGGCTAAAGCCGGCAACCGCAATTTGCATTACCAGGCCTTTAAAGGCGTGGTAATGGAGTGAAAATAGAAAGAGCTTTAG
>JBKJSJ010000055.1:0-2585 GCA_046595965.1 Ferruginibacter sp. | reverse complement strand
ACTTCCATCTTTAGTTTCATAATCGTTGCCCCACACCTGCATCTGCGGCAGCTTGCCTATAGCAGTTTGTGTAATTGCAGGAATTAAATTGGCCGGGCGGCCTATGGGAATTTCGCCTATGAGCCCGGAAGGATGACCGCCCACCGGATTAAAATATCTTAATAAAACAGCATTTTGATTGGACAGGCTGTTCATGGTTTGGCTCACAATTTCTTCGCCCATTTGTTTGGTGCTGCCATAAGGACTTTCCGCTTTTTTTTGCGGGGTATTTTCTGTTACGGGAATTTCATCGGGGTTGCCATAAACAGTGCAGGAAGAGGAGAAAACAAAATTGGGCACTTTAAATTCGGCCACACATTTTAAAATATTTACCAGAGAGTTAAGGTTGTTTTCAAAATATAGCAATGGCTTTTCTACTGATTCTCCTACTGCTTTGTATGCTGCAAAATGGATGATGCCTGCAATGTCGTTATTCTCCTGGAAAATAGCATGAGTATCATCAAAAATGCAAAGATCTACCGGGTAGTTCTTTATTTTTTTTCCGGTAATTTTTTCTATTCCCAGTAACACATCGGCATTGCTGCGGCTATTGTTATCTACCGAAATTACATCAAAACCATTTTGTACTAAATCTACAATGGTATGTGAGCCTATATAACCACATCCGCCGGTAACCAGTATTTTTTTCATGCTGCAAAGGAAATGAAAATATCACTTAATACGACAGAGTGATTTATAAAATGGATGAAAACAGCTTTTATAAAATAGCATGAAGAAGGTAATACACAAGAGCTGCCAGTGCGCCACTAACGGGTATGGTTAAAATCCATGCCCAAATAAGATTTATAGTAACGCCCCATCTTACAGCACTGAGTCTTTTGGTAGCACCCACTCCAATAATGGCACCGGTAATGGTATGCGTGGTACTAACAGGTGCACCCAGGCTTGCAGCAGTAAATAAGGTAATGGCACCGGCAGTTTCGGCACACACACCCTCCAGAGGTGTAACCTTGGTAATTTTAGTACCCATGGTTTTTACAATTTTCCATCCACCACTCATAGTGCCAATACCAATGGCGGTATAGCATGCCAATGGAACCCAGTAAGGCATTTGACTAAATTTTTCGATCTGTCCACCGGCAATTAAAGCAGCAGTAATTATTCCCATTACTTTTTGTGCATCGGCACCACCATGGCCAATACTGAATGCAGCGGAAGAAACCAATTGTAATTTTTTATACATGTTGCCAGTTCTAAAGGCTGTTTCGCCCCTGGTATAATTATAAAAATAAGAAAGGATAAACACCACTCCCAGGCCTAAAAGCGCCCATTTCTCAAATTCTTTTTTAAAAGGAATAAATAAAAAGCATACGGCTACTATGGTAGCTATGATTAATATTTTTAGCCAAAAGTTTTTTTGGATAGTGACGACTGTAATGAAGATTGAAATAAACATACCAATTAATGGAGCCAATACAATAAAGATGACGGTTTTCATGATCATCCCACTGTCAATACTGGAAAAACCTGCAGCAGCAATAGCGGCACCGGCAAAACCACCAATCAATGTATGCGAAGAAGAGGAAGGAATGCCATACCACCAGGTTAGCAGGTTCCAGAAAATGGCAGCAAGCAAACCTGCTAAAATTATAATCATTCCTTCGGAACCATTTACAATTTCGGGCTTTACAGTTTTAGCCACGGTATTGGCCACGGCATGATCGCTAAAAATAAAGAATGCTACAAAATTGAAAAAGGCTGCCCAGATAACCGCTTGGAAAGGAGTAAGCACTTTGGTACTTACAATAGTAGCAATGGAGTTGGCAGCATCATGAAAACCATTGATGTAATCAAAAATAAGTGCAAGGGCTATTATTAAGATAAGTAGTGGGGTCATAATGAAATTGAATGTGCTGGTATGCAAATATGCAAATGTGCAAATTCTTTAAAAGTTAGAATGAATATTTTAATTAAAAACGTTGTGATGGCGGGATTTTATTTAGCAATGATTTAAAAGTTTTTTCTGGACATCTTTTGCCCATTTGCATATTTGTGCATTTGTCTTATGCGTACTTAATAATTATACTCTCTATCACATTAGCTGCATCTTCGCATTTGTCTGTTACAATTTCCATTACCTGGTAAATTTCTCTTTTCTTAATTACTTCTTTTGCATCGGGCTCGGTAGCAAAAAGTCTTTCAATGCTCATATCAAAAATATCATCGCCCTGGTTTTCTATACTGTTAATGGCTACCAGTGCATCCGTAATCTGGCGCATGTTTTTCATATTCCTCAGCTCGGTAACTGCTTTGTGAACGTGAATACAGCCAAGGGCTATGAGGTCACCAAATTTTTGAATGCCGATATCATCGGGGTTAACCCTGTAAAAATTTATTTTTTTAGCCGAGGCGTAAATGTAATCTGCAATATCATCCAGGGCACTTGCCAGGTAGTGAATATCTTCCCTGTCAAAGGGAGTGATGAAGTTTTTGCCCAGTTCGGTAAAAATGCGGTGGGTCAGTTCATCATTCACATGCTCCATATCTTCCAGGTCTTTAATGAGTTTTCCCCGTCGGTCAAAGTC
>JBKJSJ010000485.1:0-3238 GCA_046595965.1 Ferruginibacter sp. | reverse complement strand
AATCAATAATTTTTATTCTGCTTTTAAATCAATGGATGCCGCCGGTATGAATGCCTGCTACAGCAATGAAATTATTTTTTTTGATCCTGTGTTTGAACTGCTTCAGGCAAACCAGGCTAAAGCTATGTGGAGAATGCTTTGTAAAAATGCAAAAGATTTTTCTTTAACCTTTGATAATATCAAAGATATGGGAGATGATTATTATACCTGCAACTGGGTGGCCACTTATACTTTTTCTCAAACAGGGCGCCGGGTTGTAAATAATGTAAAGGCACATATAAAAATGCTGGATGGAAAAATTGTGGAGCACAGCGATGGTTTCAGCCTGCATAAATGGAGCAGCCAGGCATTGGGTTTTAGCGGATGGCTGCTGGGATGGAATAGTTTTTTTCAAAGAAAAATAAAAAATACAGCCCGCAAAAAATTGCTGGCTTACATTGAAAAAGAAAATAATTCCTGATTATTTTGCTCCTTGTTAATAGCGTTGTGGGTAAATGTTAACAGGTTTAGATTACAGGGGAGAAAAGTAAATAAAGTATGTAAAGGTTTATAAAGTAAAAAAGGTAAATAAAGTATGAGCACTTTTAAAAAATGCTACACTTTATTTACCTTTTAAAATAATACATTATTTACTTTTCTAACCCTCAGTCATCTAACCTGGTAATTTTAATAATATTAGTAGGCAGGTGCAATGCTACGGGTGTGCTGCCGGTACTTACAATCACATCATCTTTTTTAAGAAAACCCCGGTCTTTTAAAATTTCTATCTGGTCAAAAATAATATCATCCAGGCTATCTTCTTCTGCATAATAAAACGCTCTTACGCCCCAGCTCAGGCTCAATTGGTTAATAAGACTTTTTTCTTTGCTGAAAATATAGAGTGGGGCAGTTGGTCTGTAACTGCTAAGCATAAACGCAGTATAGCCGCTTTGAGTCATTCCTATTAATGCATTGGCATTAGAATCTCTTGCCAGCTTGCAGGCACTGTAGCAAATAGCATCACTTAAAAAAGAAGGGGAGTGCGCCTGTGGTTTAAGAATATCATCCCGGTCGTATTCGTAGGCAGTTTTTTCTACCTCCAGAATTATTTTGCTCATGGTTTCCACAACCAGTATAGGATAAGATCCGGTAGCCGTTTCTCCGCTCAGCATTACCGCATCGGCACCTTCCAGCACCGCATTGGCTACATCACTCACTTCACTCCGGTTAGGTTTGGTGCGGTCTATCATGCTCTCCATCATTTGCGTGGCCACTATTACCGGTTTGGCCCTGTGCATGCATTTGCGGATAATATCTTTTTGCAGCACGGGGACTTTTTCAATGGGAATTTCTACACCCAGGTCGCCACGGGCTATCATGATGGCATCACTTTCTACAATAATATCACGCAGGTTTTTAAGTGCCTCAGGCATTTCTATTTTGGCAATTACTTTTATTTTACTATCCCTGAGTTTAATGCGTCTTTTAAGATCAATAATATCTTCTGTTTTTCTTACAAAGGAAAGTGCTACCCAGTCTAATTTCTGATCTATAATAAATTCAAGGTCTGCAATATCTTTTTCGGTAAGAGAAGGCATGGTGAGTCCGCTATCGGGCAGGTTCACTCCTTTTTTGGGCAGCAGTAATCCTCCAAGTGTTACGCTTAAACGAATTTCTTTATCATTCACAATTTCCAATACCAGTAGTTCCATTTTTCCATCGTCTAAAAAAATGCGCTCGCCCGGTCTTACATCGGTAGTAAGATTAGGATACGATACATAGATTTTATCTTTGGTACCAATTAATTTTTCGGTAGTAAAAATAATTGTATCTCCTTCTTTCAATAATATTTTTCCATCTTCCAGTTCGCCTACCCTAAGTTTGGGCCCCTGCAGATCTCCTAGTATAGAAATATTGAAGGGTTCATTTTTTATAATGCCCCGTATATTTTCAATTACTTTTATTTTATCCTCATAAGCACCATGCGAAAAATTTAAACGGAATACATTTACACCGGCTTTTACCAGCGAAAGTAATTTGTCGTAGGTATCGCAGGCGGGCCCCACTGTAGCAACTATTTTAGTTCTTTTTTGAGAGTGTGTAAAGGCTGCATTTTTATCCATGCCATGGTGCAGGTACTTTTCTATGTTTTTACTCATTGTATTTATTTCTTTTTTGTAATAAAATCTGAATACCGTTTTTTCTATCTCTTTTTTCTTTAGGAAATTCGTTTACGGTATCAAAAAATTAATCCAGGTTTTAACCATTGACCCCTACAAGTATGTAGGGGCAGGCATTGACTATTCAGCATTGACCACTCACCCTTCACTTCCTAAGTAGCTAGAATCTTTACAATCTTCAACCATTCTTCGCTGATGCGTTGTTTCTTTTTTACCGCTTCGTTTAATGGAGTGTAGTTCATTTTATTATTTACAATGCCTACAAAAACATTGTGCCTTCCATCTACCAGGCATTCCACTCCATGGAAGCCCATGCGGCTAGCTATCAATCTATCCATGCAGGTAGGCGAGCCGCCTCTTTGTATATGCCCCAGTATGCAAACCCTTACAGAAAGGTTCGGCATTTTTTGTTTTATAACTTTGGCAACTTCTGTGGCACCACCAAACTCATCACCTTCAGCCACCACAATGAGGTTTACTAATTTTTTTCTTTTTTCTTTTTCTTCCAACGATAAAAGAATATCATTCATGATGGTTTTTCTTTCCGGTATCAGGATGTTTTCGGCTCCGGTGGCAATACCGCTATGCAGTGCAATGTAACCTGCATCTCTGCCCATTACTTCTATTACAAAAAGCCGGTCATGTGCTTCGGCAGTATCCCTTATTTTATCAATGGCTTCTACGGCTGTATTTACGGCAGTATCAAATCCAATGGTAAAATCGGTACCCGAAATATCTTTATCAATAGTACCCGGTATCCCCACACAGGGAATATCAAACTCGTTGGCAAAAATCTGTGCCCCCCTGAAACTTCCATCGCCGCCAATAATAACCAAGCCATCTATACCCCGTTTTTTTAAATTTTCATATGCCTTTTTGCGGCCTTCATACTCAAAAAATTCTTTGCAACGGGCAGTTTTTAAAATGGTGCCCCCCCTTTGTATAATGTTGGCTACACTGCGGCTTTCCATTTTTATTATATCATCTTCAACCATGCCGCTATACCCACGCATAATGCCAAAAACCTCCAGCCCGTGATGAATTCCAGTTCTCACCACTGCCCTGATGGCAGCATTCAT
>JBKJSJ010000115.1:0-10203 GCA_046595965.1 Ferruginibacter sp. | reverse complement strand
CAGATATTTTATTTGGATAATTTAAAACCGGGTGGTCGGGAATTAAAAAATTTACGGCTGCAGTTTCATCCGTAACCCGGCTTCGGCTGATGGTAAAAGGGTAAGGAGATATTTTGGCTTTTACCGGGCCTATTGAGTTATTAGTGTTGTACTGCACCAGCAACACGCCTCCCGCTTTTACGTACTGCATCAATACATCATACGCATTGCTCAGCCATGCATTGGTGTTGTGCGCTCTTACTCCTGTTACAATGGCATCTAAATGTTTCAGGTTAGAGATAGTTAGATCCTTTTCTTCCAGCATTATTACTTCATACCCCATTTGCTCCAGTGCCTGCGGCACTTTATCGCCGGCACCGGCAATATAACCTACACGGCTACCCGCCGTATTTATATCGGCTTTCAAAATTTTAATAGTAGCATTTTTTGAATACTGAATGACCGGAATATGATCATATTTTATCTCTACAATTTCTTTATTAAAAAAATAGAAGGGATTTTTTTTTAGCTCCAACTGTATGGTACCGCTTTTATTAAAATTTAAATTGTTTTCAGTGTAAGTCCATTCATCGCCTTTTAATAATTTACCGGGGGATTTAAATGCTGCCGGTTGCCCTATAGTAATCTCTTTACTTACAGATTGTAATTTACTACCAGATAAATCAAACTCTTTAAACGCCTTTATGTGTACGTTGTAACTGGTTTTTTTATTCTCCATATTCACAACCGTTTTAGATGCCGGTATTACAGACAATGCCGGAACTATTGCTACCGGCTGATACAACTCTCCTTTTACCGGATCAGTAAATTTATAACGGATTGGTTTTTTAAAAGTCAACTTAACGCCGTCTATTTCTACACTAAAAGAAACACCCGCATCATCATTTTCTGCTTTGCCAATGAGTGCCTGGTCGGTTACATTAAAACTGCCATGATTCATTTCATTTTGTAACCAGTAGGGTTGTGTAAGTTTTGCAGTGAGCGGAATAAAAAGAGAAATGTTTTGTGCATTGTTTTTATTTTTTTCAATGTCTTTAAAAATATACTCCAACTCATTCAATTGTACGGTTGCATTTTTAATATTTACACCAAGCCTGTTATTGATTAATAAAGAAACTTTAAGACTATCGCCCTGAACCGCATAAGGCGAAGTGGAAGTTGCTTCCATAAAAATGCCGCTTGTTGCCTCAATCAGTGTGAGCAATTCTTTTAGTTTTTGATTTTTCCAAAAAGATTCCTTTTGCTGCTGCAACCCATTATACAACTTAGTAAGAGCAGGTAATGAAGATACAGGATCGCCTGTTTTAAATTTTTCCACCAGATCTTTTACAGGTTCATCAATCCCCTGCCCTGCCATTTTTTTGCTGGTTATATCTACTCCATCCATCAAATCAGTTACAGGTTTATCTCCTTTGATGGTTGCAAAATATTCAAAAGTTTCTCCCCGCTGTGCCGGGACACCAAAACCCTGGCTCTTGTGCTGGCTGCGGCTTTGGGCAGCCATCTCTCCATAACTTTTTCCAAGAATAGGGTTATACATTCCTACATCTATTTTCAATTGATCTTCCCGTTGAGTATTGTTGCCGCCAAAATTAAAAGTATTCCATAATATTCTTTTGGCCTGCCACACTGTAACACCGCTCGTAAGTTGTTCCGGAAATTTTGTGGCATCAGCGGCTGCGTCAAATGCTTCACCAGCAAGGATGGCCGATGCGGTATGATGCCCATGTCCTCCCTCTCCTGTGGTAGGAAATCTTGTAATAATTACATCCGGTTTAAAATTGCGGATCACCCAAACTACATCACTCAATATTTTATCGTGCCCCCATGTCTGCATGGTTTCTTCGGAGCTTTTGCTATATCCAAAATCGTAAGCCCGGGTAAAAAATTGTTCAGCACCATCTATCCTTCTTGCAGCCAGCAGTTCCTGCGTTCTTATCAAACCCAAATCTATTCCCTGCTCATCGCCAATTAAGTTTTGTCCGCCATCGCCACGGGTAATACTGAGATAACCTGTTCTAAACCTGCGTTCATTTGCCAGGTAAGCCAGCAGGCGGGTGTTTTCATCATCAGGATGCGCAGCAATGTATAATACGGAACCAAATACTTCCAGCTTTTTTAGTTGCTGCAGAATATCGGAAGAGGAAAAAGTTTTAGGTGTTTGCGCCAGGGCGGATGACAGAATAAAAATAAAGCTGAGTGCCCCTAATAATTGTTTCATTAAAAGAATTTTATAATACGAATGTAAGGGAATGTTGTGGGAGCCGGCTACCATTTATCATTAGAGCACTTATTGAAATGTAAATGCTATGCAGCGCAAGAGTGTGTTCAGGTAAAAAAATAATTATTAGCTAAGAAGCTGTTTAAAAATAGTTTATCGAAGTTCCATTTTATTTTTTGCCGCAGATTCGCAGATTTCATCTGCGAATCTGCGGCAATTCTTTTAAATGAATTGCAATAAGAAAAGACTTAGATCTAAAATTTATACAGCTCTTAAGAGAAAAAGAAAATAAAAGAGGAACTATTTCTTCTTTTGCTCCTTTTCGCTTTGTGCCCTTAGCGCTGCAGCCTCTGTCCTGAGCGAGCAATTATTGCCCTACCAAAAAAACGGCATTGGTAAAAAGCAGTTTGCCATTTTCCCAAAAACTTCTAAACAGAGGATTGTCTGCAAAATAAACAATATTGCCCTTGCCCAGCGGCGTTACGCCTATGACTGTACCATCTGCCAATTTTTGTTTTAATGCACTGCCCACAAACCCTGCCACCAGTTTTTCCTTTTTTATAATTCCTACATTCCAGGTGTCTTTCCCAAATTCAAAAATATTACCATTCATTTTTAAAGAATAATAAAAAGATGGATACCCAAACGCCAGGGGATGGCTGTTGTCTAATTCAACTTTATAAATAGCACCGGGCACATTATTGATGATGCCATCCCTTTCCCTGTTTTCATATTTTTTAAGATTGGCATACCCATCATTCTTACCAGGCTCCTCTTTTTTATCTTCTTCTTTTTTAAGTTTTATTCCTGCATCCATTTCGGCAAGAGCGGCAGCAGCATTTTCCAGCACAATGAGTTTACCGCCCTGCCTTACCCATGTTTTTAATTCTGCCACTGCATCTTTATCTCCCAGCATTTTATAATACCCATTGGGTATAATCAATACATCTACTTCTTTTAAATTGTTTATCCGCAGGTCTTCCGAATTAATCTGCGTAAGCGGGTAATCCAGTGTCTCATCAAACAGTTGCCAGATTTCCCCCGCTGCATTTTCTGAAGATTCGCTGCCTGTAACCATTGCTACTAAAGGTTTTTTTAACTGGCGCAGTTTATCTGAACCAAAGTCAAAACCACTTTCCATAAACCCCGAAGTTACCATGGTAACTTTATTTTTTAACTGGTTGGCCAGTTGCAAAAAAGATTGAATTTTATTTTCATTTCCCTTGCCCAATATTACCAGGCTGCCTTTATTATATGTGATGCCGGCATACACAAAATCTTTTTCGGCAAATCTTACTTTCATATTATTTGCCAGCATGCCCGCCAGTAAGCGACCATCGCTTAACGAATTATAATTTACCAGGTAACCATAAGAATTGCCGGCTAAATTATTTTTTACAAAAATGGTTCCCGCATTTTTACCAGCCACTGGTTCCTTGCTGGCATAAGTTTGCAGGCCATAAACATATGGCAGCGACCAGGCAGTAATATCATAAGTAGCACTGTCGCTCAGGCGGCTTACCGGCTCAAACAATACTTTTATCAAAGCAGCTTTTGGTTGTGCAGATGAAATCAGCAAATCGTTTTCCTTTACGTTGTAGCTTTCTACTTTTGCCGAAAAATAATTATATGCTTTTATAGTTGATGCTTTGGCAGCAAAACTGTATTCAATTTTATTTTTTACAAAAAGTTCTTTTATTGCCTGCAGTTTATTTTCATCGGCAGCAGCTATTATATATGTTTTGTTTGCATCTATTTTACCACTGTTGCTATCATCAAAATATTTTTTAAATGCAGCAAGCAGGTTAGCTGCATTGGCAGAAGCCACTTCTATTGTGCTCATGCTGGTTGTAAAATGATGAGCAATCCTGTCTGTAAGTTTTAAAGTATCGGTTTCATAAAGAGCTATTGCCAGTCCTCCTCTTCCGCCGCCTGCCTGTTCGTAAGTCATGCCAATAGAACCACTGAATAAAGGGTAAGTGTCACCATAGGAGGGATAAAATAAATCAAAATTTTCTTTGGTAAAATACAACCAACCATTGGCATCAAAATACTTTGCATGGTTTTTACCTATCGTTGTTTGAAAACTGCGCTGCCAGAATGTAATAATATCGTGCAAAGGCTCTGCACCGGGTGCAAAATAATAAGGGCTGTATGGAGATTGCTCATGAAAATCTACATGCACCTGCGGCATCCACTCATGGTACTTTATTAATCGCTTTTGAGACTCTACCTGTGTTTGCCAGGCCCAGTCCCTGTTTAAATCAAAATTGTAATGATTGCTTCTGCCGCCTGGCCAAGGCTCGCTGTGTTCCCTGGCAGCTATATTGGCATTGTATTTTTTACCCGCCATTTGGTTGTACCAGTTTACGTAACGGTCTCTGCCATCGGGGTTAAGGCAGGGGTCTATCAGCACCACAGTATTCTTTAACCACAACTTCGTTTGTGCGTTACTGTTGTTAAGTAATTCGTACAGGGTTTTCATGCTTACTTCTGAAGAACTGGATTCGTTGCCATGCACATTGTAACTAAGCCATACTATAGGCGGGGCACTTACAATGCCCGGTTTATCTTTTAGTAAGCCGGTAAGACGGAGGTTGTTGTTTCTTATTTCTTCCAGGTTACCAAAGTTTTCGGGGGAAGTAATCACAGCCAGTAGCAGGGGTCTGCCCTCGTTGGTATGTCCATAAGTTTCAAGCCTCATCATCTGGGGCATGGCTGCTGCAGCCTGTTCAAAATACTGAACAATTTTGTAATGGGGTGTAAACTTTTCACCCAAAGGATAACCAAGAAATTGTTCAGGGCTTTTTAAAGTTTGTGAAAATAAAAAATGCACACTGCAAAAGGCAATTGTAATCAGGATAAACTTTTGTTTCATAAATTTTATTATTCGGTGAAATTATTAAAACCAATTGCTTTAATAAAAGAAATTTTAGCTTTGGTAAAATTCCAGAAAAATGAAACCTAACATATTACTTTTTATATTATTGCTGGTAAACAGTTTTAGTTCTTCCGCTCAGCCAACTCTTTCCGGCATAGCTGATAAAAAATTTGAGGGCAAAAATGCTGCAGTGGTTTCTGCTCATCCATTGGCCAGCCAGGCTGGATTAGATATTTTAAAACAGGGTGGCAATGCAATAGATGCGGCCATTGCTACTCAACTGGCCCTGGCAGTGGTTTATCCCGGAGCAGGCAACCTGGGTGGTGGTGGTTTTATGGTGGCCGTTTTAAAAGCTGGCAAAACCATTGCATTGGATTACCGGGAAACTGCGCCTGCCAGTGCTTTTAAAGATATGTACCTGGATGATGCAGGTAATCCTATCATCGAATTATCTCAACATGGTTCATTGGCAAGTGGCATTCCCGGCACGGTAGCTGGTTTATTTGCCAGTATGAAATATGCCCGGCTGCCATTTAAAAAATTAATTGCACCTGCTATTGAACTGGCCGAAAAAGGATTTGCCATTACAGCATCACAGGCAAAAAGTTTTAATGAGAATAAAGCTGAATTTATTGCTAACAATAAAAATCTAATTGCATTTATAAAAGATACAGAGTGGAAAGAAGGAGATCATTTAATTCAGCCCGAGCTGGAACAAACGCTTAAGCTTATACGCAGCAGGGGTGCCAAAGGTTTTTACAGGGGCACAACTGCAAGACTCATCACTCAGGAAATGAAAAGAGGCAAGGGCATTATAAATTTAAAAGATTTAAAAAAATACAAAGCAAAAGAAAGAACTGCCATTAGGTTTTCTTACAAACAATATGAAATTATAAGCATGCCCCTGCCCAGCAGTGGCGGCATTATTCTGCAGCAAATGATGAAGATGATAGAACACAGGAATATTGCCGCTATGGGTTTTCAAACTGCTGCCAGTGTGCAATTAATGACGGAGGTAGAACGGCGTGCTTTTGCAGACAGGGGAACGTATATGGGCGATGCAGATTTTGTAAAAGTGCCGGTAAAAACTTTGGTAAGCGATGCTTACTTACAGCAACGCATGTACGATTATAAACCCGGCATAGCAGGCAATAGCCAGCAAACAAAAGAGGGACAGATAAAAGAAAGTGAAGAGACTACTCATTTAAGTGTAGTAGATAATGAGGGCAATGCAGTAGCTGTTACCACTACTTTAAATGGTAGCTATGGCAGCTATACCGTAGTAAGCGGTGCAGGGTTTTTATTAAATAACGAGATGGATGATTTTAGCGTAAAGCCGGGTGCCCCTAATATGTATGGTGCCGTGGGCAAAGCAGCCAATGCCATTGCGCCTGGTAAAAGAATGCTGAGCAGTATGACCCCAACTATTGTTTTAAAAGACAGCAAACCTTTTATAGTTGTGGGCACACCGGGTGGCACTACTATTCCCACCAGTGTATTTCAGAGCCTTGTAAATATGCTTGAGTTTAATATGAGTGCCGCAGATGCAGTAAATAAACCAAAGTTTCATCACCAGTGGTTGCCAGATGAAGTGTTTATAGAAGATGATTTTCCGGCAGCAGTGGCTACATCTTTAAAAGGCATGGGTTATAAAGTAACCAGCAGGGGCGATATTGGCAGAACAGAATTAATTTATATAACCCATAGCCCCACATTTAGCATTACTGCTATTGCAGATAAAAGAGGTGATGATGCTGCAAGAGGATATTAAAAAGTTTAGGGTTTATGATCTAACAATTCAATTCTAAGCTAAAATTGGAAGGAGTTTAAAATTTAAAATCTCCAATCAAAACTCCAAAATTTATAAATCTTTTTGGCTCGGGCTTTGCAAGCTTCGATGTTCAAGGATTTAGATTAAAGACTAATTATATAGCCATTAATAATATTCCATTATTTTTACCTCAAATTTTTTTAAGGAATGAAACAATTTATTTTAGTGTGCGGTTGCATGTTCGTTAGTTTTTTGGCTTCGGCTCAAACCAGGATAGCCATTAAGGGAGGATACAATCACAGCACTGCAAGGGTGCTGGTAGATAATGTAAATCAACCAACCGGGTTTATGCCGGGCATAAACCTGGGCGTGCAGGTAAAAACCAGTTTTGAACCGCCCCTGCATTTTACAGGTTTGGTATCTTATAACCTCCGGGGCTTTTCTGTAACACCACTTAATGGTACCATTCAAAAAATAGAGACCCGGCTTCATTATATAAACTTAGCACCGTTGCTTACTTATGATATAGCCACAGATGAACAACATCATATTTCTCTAACCACCGGCCCTATGGCAGGTTTAGGCTTTAGCGGCACCCAAAAAATTACAGAAGCTGGTGTTACAAATTCTTCTAAAATTAAATTCAGCACATCAGAAAATTATGGCTTATTCGACCTGGCAATTTATAACAGTATCGGCTACCATTTTAATAAAATTTTTATAGAAGCATCTTATTACTGGGGCTTTGTAAGCATTAATAATAATGAAGAAACCGATAAAACAAATATTAAAAACCGTGGCTTTGGCTTAAGCCTTGGATACTATATAAAATAGTGCCTGCCCCTACAATAAAATGATAAATTTGTGCCAGGCAGGTATGTATCAATACCGATTGGCTATTTTTACAAATAAAAATTACTCCTGCGCAAACTCCTGTATATATTAAAATGGTTTTTTCTTACACTTACTTTCTGGTTGGTGTTTATCCTTTTATTTGTAAATATATTGCCGGCAACCCCTACCTGGTTTTTTATAATTTTATTACTGGGCTTGTGTGTAGCATGGATATTTTTGTTTAAAAAAAAGGCTCAAAAAATATGGTTCTTCCTTTCCATGATACTGCTGGTATCTTTTACATGGGGCATCCTGCACATTAACCCTGTACAGAATTTATTGATTTCTGTGGTAACAAAAACACTGTCTAAAAACCTGCAGACAAAAGTTTCTATCAAACATATTAATTTAAGTTTCTTTAATAAGATGAGCCTGCAGGAACTCATGATAGAAGATAGAAAAAAAGATACCCTGCTCTTTGCCGGCACAGCTAAAGTAAATATTACAGACTGGTTTTTTCTTAAAGACAAAATAAGTATAAACAACCTGGCCTTAGACAATGCTATAATAAATATGCATAGAAAAGATTCTGTATGGAACTACCAATTCCTGGTTGATTATTTTTCGCCAAAAACCCCTAAGAATAAAGATAAAAAGGGCGTGGATATAGATATTAAAGAAGTGCATTTAACCGATATTAAATTTAATAAAATAGATGAATGGATAGGACAAAACATGGTAGTTACTTTACAGAAAATGGATCTTACCATGGATAAAATGGAGATGAACAAAAAGCAGTTATTCATCAAAGAAATTTACCTGGAAAAACCTTTGTTCTGGCAATCGGATTACGATGGCAACAAACCAATTGTAACTGATCTTACTACTATCCTTGCAAAAATACCGGTGATATCTGCATTTAAATGGAACCAGAGTGGCTGGGTTATTAAACTAAATAAACTGCAGGTATTTGATGGCAGTTTTAGAAATGAAAAATTTACCAAAAGAGAAATGTACACAGATAAATTTGATGGTCAGCACATTTTATTTTCATCTATCAATGGCAGTTTTTCGGAGGTGTTTTTTTTAAACGATACCCTTACTGCTACACTTTCTTTAAACGCCAAAGAACGCAGTGGGCTCAACATAAAAAAATTGGAGAGCAACCTTAAATTTACCCCCGAATTTATGGAGTTTAAAAACCTGGATCTGCAGACCAATAAAAGCAGGCTGGGAAATTATTACTCCATGCGCTTTAATTCTTTTAATAAAGATATGAGCAGCTTTATACACAACATAACGCTGGATGCAGATTTTACAGAAAGTGTTTTAAGCAGCGATGACCTGGCAATTTTTGCTCCCGAACTTGCATCAATGAAAAGAGTTTTTTACCTGCAGGGGAAAGCAAAAGGTACCATTGATAATTTTACTGCCCGCAATTTAAAGATAAGAACGGGCAATAGTTTTATAGATGCAGATATTTCCATGCGGGGGCTACCGCAGATAAACCGCACTTTTATTGATTTAAAATCAAGGCTGCTTCAAACCAATTATAAGGAGCTGGCTGCTATTATGCCATCTTTAAAAACTGTTACAAATCCTGCACTCAGTAAACTAGGCAATATAAAATATATAGGAACATTTACCGGTTTTATAAAAGATTTTGTGGCTTATGGAAATATAAGTACCAGCCTGGGCAGTGTTACTGCAGATTTAAATATGAAATTGCCCGATGCAGGTGAGCCTTTTTATTCGGGCAAATTAGCTACCAATGGTTTTGAAATTGGACAGTTTTTAAATGATAAAAACCTGGGCAATATTTCTTTAAATGGAACCATTAAGGGAAGTGGATTTTCGCTAAATAAATTAAATGCAAATTTTAACGGCAGCATCAGCAAATTATATTACGCAGGCTATACCTACCAGAATGCCACTGTGAATGGTAACTTTAAAAATAAAATTTTTAGTGGTACGCTTTCTATAAATGATCCTAATTTAAAAATAAAAAAATTAGAAGGAGAGTTGAATTTATCAGGCAAAGAGCTAGCTTTTAATGCCAATGCCGACCTGGATTATGTAAACCTAACCAGGCTTGGATTTATAAAAGACAACCTTACTTTGTCGGGCTATTTCAATCTTAATTTTACGGGTAATAATATTGATAATTTTTTGGGCTCTGCAAGAGTGTATGATGCCATATTGCAACATGACAGTACCCGGCTTTCTTTTGATTCGCTCACCCTTAATTCTTATATTATTAATCAGCAGAAAACACTGGAGATAGAATCAAACGAATTGTATGCAAAGCTGCAGGGCAAGTTTAAAATAATGGAACTGCCCGATGCCTTCAGTATTTTTTTAAACAAGTATTATCCTACTTATATACGCCTGCCAAAAAACAAAGTATCGGAGCAGGATTTTAATTTTGAAGTAAAGACTAAACAAATAGATGAATACATCCGGCTATTTGATAATAAACTCAATGGCTTTAATGGT
>JBKJSJ010000010.1:0-5122 GCA_046595965.1 Ferruginibacter sp. | reverse complement strand
TTCTAAAGTAAGCAATATTTTAATGCGGTTAAAACTCCAGCACATCCTTCATGCTGTAAATTCCTTTTTTGCCGGCCATAAATTCTGCAGCCAGCACTGCTCCAGATGCAAACCCCTGCCTGCTGTTGGCAGTATGAATAATTTCTATTTCATCTACAGCCGAGCTATATCTTACATAATGAGTACCCGGTGCAGGATCAATGCGTTTACTGATGATGGTTAGTTCCTCCTCTTTTTCACTCCGCTCATTTACCCATTTATTTTTACCCGGCTGATGCTGCAGTATTTGTTCTGCCAGGGTAATAGCAGTGCCGCTGGGCGCATCCTGCTTGGCAGTGTGATGAATTTCTTCTACCATGACATTATATTCTCCATGTCGGGCCATTAATCCTGCGAGTTTCTTATTAATTTCAAAAAAAATATTTACACCAATACTAAAATTGCTGGCATACAGCAAACCACCGTTTTTTTCTTCGCAATAATTTTTTACAGTTTCCCATTTATCCATCCAGCCGGTGCTTCCGCTAATAACCGGCAAACCTGCATCTATACAGGTTTTTATATTTTCGATGGCTGAATGCGGGCTGGTAAATTCTATAGCAACATCAGCCTGATGCAGGTTTGCAGCAATAAGATCATCCAGGTTATCCGCATCTATTTTTAAAACAATTTCATGACCTTTCTGTAAGGCAATAGATTCTATGGCTTTACCCATTTTGCCATAACCAATCAACACAATTTTTAATGCCCTGCTCATTTTTAGTAATTTATAAGTTGGATTACAAATATAAAGAATATGGTATGCCAAATAAAGGCGAAAGCACCCTTATCTGCCAATATGCAATACCAGACTTACTCCGTTGGTATTTGCCATTGGGCTGTAACCAGCTTTAATACCCAGGCTCAGTTCATCACTCACATCAAAAGTTTTAAGATGTGCATCTACGGCTGCATCTGCCACATTTAATCCCCAAAAGGCAATAAAAAATAAAACAGAGTAATCTATATTCTGGCGCACAGCATTACGAAAAACACGTATTCTTTCTGGCTGATCTTTTACGCTGAAATAAGGTTGTTTAATAAGAATATCGTTTGCAGGAAAAGTGTCGGTGGCCAGAATGTATGCATTCTTTGCATCTTTATACTGCCGTATATTTCTAAAAAAAATATAAGCGGTAGTGCCCAGTGCGCCATACACTAATGGAATTTTCCAGTATTTTTTATTTGTAAACTGGCCCCAACCCGGTATCATGGCAGACCGCCAAACGGCTACATTGGGATTGTATTTTTTGATGGTATCGGTTAATTTTTTTTGTTCTTCTAACCGGCTAATTTTTTTTGTGGAATCTACTGTTACTTTTAAATCCTGCGCATAGCTATACAGCAGCTTACAACTAAGGATTAATAAACAGATTCCTATTTTTATAATGGGGTTCAACTTACGGTGATATTCATTTTTTCTAACAAACCATTTAATTCTTCCAGGGAATAATATTCAAATAAAATACTGCCGGTTCCTTTTTTACTATGGCTTAGTTTTACTTTGGTACTAAACTGCGAAGCTAAATTATCTTCTATTTTTTTATAAGCTGCGGGCAGGCTGGGTTTTACCGATGATTTAACAGCAAGTGTACCAGTGTACATTTTTCTTACCAGGTCTTCTGTTTGTCTTACTGATAATGCTTTGTTTTTAATTTCAGAAAAAATAAATAATTGTTTGTCTATCATATCCACATTTATCAGTGCTCTTGCATGCCCCATGCTGATGATGCCGTTTCTTACTGCCACCTGGATATCTGGCGGCAATTTTAGCAAACGGATATAATTGGTTACGGTGCTTCTTTCTTTGCCCATGCGTTCTGCCACCTGCTCCTGTGTATAGTCCAGGTCGTCCATCAGCCGTTTATAACTCAATGCAATTTCTATGGCGTTTAAATTTTCTCTCTGCAAATTTTCCAGCAGTGCCAGTTCCAGCAGTTGGCTGCTGTTGGCTTCTCTAATATAAACCGGCACATCTTTTAATCCTGCAATGCGTGCAGCCCTGAATCTTCTTTCGCCCGCTATTAAACGGTACTTGCCATTGCTGGCAGGCATTACCGTTAGTGGCTGAATAATATTGTGCAGTTTGATAGAGGCTGCCAGTTCACTAAGAGCCGTTTCGTCAAAATCTTTGCGTGGCTGATTGGGGTTGGCTTCTATCTGTTCTAAGGGAATGCGCTGCGAAGCGGTATTTCTTTCCACCACTTCCGATCTTAATTCACCTGAAGAATTTTTAAGGTCTGCATCTATATTCTGCAGCAGGCTGCGGATTCCCTTGCCCAGTGCGTCTCTCTTTTTTATTGCTGTCATAAATTCAATTTGATAATTCGATCATTTGCTAATGTGCTAATTCATTCAGATTAAAAATAATTACTGTATTGGATGAGTTTTCTTTTTTAAGGAATTATCACATTATTATACCAGCACATTAGCTTATTATTTTGTCTTCCTGCTTTATCCTGGTAAGATTATTTTTTTGTAAAATTTCTTTAGCCAGGTTCAGGTAATTGATGGCTCCTTTGCTGTCGCTGTCGTATAAGATTACCGGCTTGCCAAAACTGGGTGCTTCGCTGAGCCGGGTGTTTCTGTGAATGATGCTGTTAAAAACCATTTCTTCAAAATGCCTTCTTACTTCACTCACTACCTGGTTGCATAGGCGTAGCCTGCCATCATACATTGTCATTAAAATACCTTCTATCTGCAGATCTGTATTTAGGCGGTTTTGAACAATTTTTACAGTGTTGAGTAATTTGCCCAAACCTTCCAGCGCAAAAAATTCTGTTTGCACCGGCACTACAACACTGTCTGCCGCCACCAGCGCATTTACTGTAATCAATCCCAGCGATGGGGAACAGTCAATCACAATAAAATCATAATCGGCTCTCAGGGGTTCCAGGATTCGTTTTAAAACACTTTCCCTGTTAGGATAATTTATCATTTCTATTTCTGCACCTACCAGGTCTATATGGGAGGGTATCAGGTCAAGGCAGGGAATATCTGTTTTTAAAACGACTTCTTTTCCTTCGGCCTCATTTACCATACAATCGTACAGGCTCTTGGTTACGTTGTGCAGATCAAAGCCCACACCCGTGGTGCTATTGGCCTGTGGGTCTGCATCTACCAAAAGCGTTCTATATTCTAAAATAGCAAAACTGGCGGCCAGGTTAATGGCGGTAGTGGTTTTTCCCACACCACCTTTTTGGTTTGCTATGCCTATAATTTTTGCCATCTGCGGTTTTATTAATATTTTATTTTTTAATGTACCCAATAGATTCTTTTGTTATTTGTTTCGCACGCTCTAAAAACTGCAAATGAGGTTGAATGATTATGCAGGTTCTATTTTGGCAAACATCGGAATAATTTTAATGTTATTGGTGATTATAATGCCAAGTTGGCAAATTTAGTGAAACGGTATAAAATTGGGAACAATACTCCATTATAAATGTTATATCCGCAAAGCCAACTTACTAATTAAACATATATAAATGCTAACAATCATTTCAGGCTCCAACAGGGATGACAACACTACCAAAAAAGTAGCCCTGGAATACCAACGGCTTTTAAAAGAAAAAAATATACCCTCCCGTATTTTTTCGCTGGATGCAATTAACAGCACCATCAGAAACGATCTGTTTATAAATGCCGAGCAGGAAATGCTGGTGCCTGCCCAAAAATTTATTATCATTATGCCCGAATACAACGGATCCTATCCTGGTATTCTTAAGCTGATGATAGACAATACTGATATAAAAAAAGCCTGGGCCCATAAAAAAGTTTTGCTCACAGGTGTGTCTACAGGCAGGGCTGGAAACCTGCGTGGCATGGACCATTTAACGGGCGTATTACTTCACATGCAGATGCTGGTTCACCCAAACCGCCTGCCCATTAGTGTGGTGAACACATTGATGGATGAGCATTTTCAGTTTACCGATGCCAGCACTTTAAAAGCCATTCACACACAGTTGGAAGAATTTATTAATTTTTAATGTTAGCTTCAAAATAAAAAGCGATGCGTTCACCTATAGGGGTCATACTATTTTTATCTATCATGCTGTTGCTTGATTTCTATTTTTACCAGGCAATTAAAACAGTTTCGCAGGCCGCATCTCCCAAAACAAAAATGCTCATAGCAGTTATCTACTGGTCTGTAACCATTATTGCAGTGCTAGGCTTTCTTTTATTTGTATTTACAGATCAGCAGTTGCTTGGCAAAAAAATACGCACTTATTTATTTGCAATTATCATTGGTTTGTTCCTGGCCAAATTAACGGCCATGATATTTTTTTTAGCAGATGATCTTCGCCGGGTTATTCAATGGGCGGCAGGAAAATTATTTTTTAATAATACAGAAGCAGAGAACATGGGCGGTGAGGGCATAAGCCGTTCTGTTTTTTTAAGCTGGATGGGCATCGCTGCCGGAGGCACTTTGTTCAGCAGTCTGTTGTATGGGTTTGGAAATAAATATAATTACGATATTAAAAGATTAAAAATGTCTTTTATAAACCTGCCAGCTTCTTTCAGGGGTTTAAAAATTATTCATATCAGCGATATACACAGCGGCAGTTTGCTCGATAAAAAAGCAGTGGAAAAAGGCGTACAGAAAATTCTAAAAGAAAAAGCAGATATTATTCTTTTTACGGGCGACCTGGTAAATGATAAAGCCACAGAAATTGAATTTTTAAAAGATGTTTTTGCCACATTGAAAGCACCCATGGGTGTTTTCTCCACACTGGGCAATCATGATTATGGCGATTATGTGCAATGGCCTATAGCTGGCATTAGCAAAAACCAAAACCTTGAAAATCTTAAACAGGTGCATGAAGATATGGGTTGGAGATTACTGATGAATGAACATGTGGTACTGGAAAAAAACAATGAGCAAATAGCTTTATTGGGCATTGAAAACTGGAGTGCCAAAGCAAATTTTCCCAGGCATGGTAAAATGAAAGAAGCTCATGCAGGTACGGAAAAATATACTTTTAAAATATTAATGAGCCACGATCCCAGCCATTGGGCAGCTGAGGTTGTTACACAATATAAAGATGTTGACCTTATGCTGAGTGGCCACACACACGGCATGCAG
>JBKJSJ010000431.1:0-4993 GCA_046595965.1 Ferruginibacter sp. | reverse complement strand
TTTTCAATCAGCATTTGTTCCGGGCTTAACCAGCATCTATTCCCTTACTTAGCCAAGCCTAGAACGTAGGCAAGGCTAAAAAACATCACGAAAATGAAAATAACGCATTTAATAATTTTTCTGACTGTAATTGCAGTTATCTCTTGTAACTCGGACAAGAAAGAAAGTGAAAGTAATAAAAATAAATTAGTAGGCACATGGAGACTAATTGAGTATACTGACTACGACAGTGTCACTAATAAATGGACACATCCGTATGGTGACCATCCAAAAGGTTATTTTACTTATACAAACAGCGGAATAGTTAACTTAAATGGTTCGGCAGAAAAACCTCTTGTAATTTCTGCTGACTCTGAATATATTAAACCGATAACATTAGGAGCAGTTTTAGATAATGCGTGGGGTTACTTCGGAACCTATTCAATTGACAGTTTAAATTCAGTTTTAACACATCATGTAAAAGGTGGTTCCGTTATAAATTATATTGGTACTGACCAACATCGCCAATTCATCCTTAAAGGTGACACTTTGCTAATTGGTGACCCAACTTTTAAAGTCGGAAAAAGAGTTTTAATAAGAGAGAAGTAAAAGCCCTGCCTACAACAAAAGTTGATGGAAGAGCAATCATCAGCACTGCATATCCAAGCTTTGGTTCAGACAAAAGGCAAAAATGAATGGTTTCAGTAAAAAAATTAACCATTCCTTTTCAAGACAATAAAAAAACGTTAGTCAGAATTGTAAAGCGACAACTTTTAATACTTATTACCCTTTTGACTAAATGTAATTATGAAATATTTGATGACAATTCTCTTATCTACTATTTTTACAGTTGGACAAGCACAAAATAATATTATGACAAAAAATGAAAATTTGGAAATTCCAAAATTGACCTTTGAGACAAATGGAGAATTAATAATTACTGCATCACCAAATTCCTCAAACCACGATTTTGACTTTTACCAAGGCAAATGGAAACTTCGTAATAAAAAACTAAAAACTCGTTTAAATAATTGCAAGGAATGGACAGAATTTGAATCTACCCAAGAAATGTATTTAGTACTTAATGGCATTGGTAATGTGGACAATTTCCTTGCAACATTTGACGGAGTTCCATTTGAAGGAATGACGGTTAGGCTTTTTAATCCTAAAACAAAATTATGGAGTCTTTATTGGGCTGATTGCAACGAAGGAAAATTTGACCCACCAGTTGTAGGCTCATTTGAAAATAATGTTGCTCACTTTTTCACCAAGGATATTTTTAATAAGAAAAAAATATTGGTTGTTTTTCGTTGGGATGCAAGAGATAACGACAATCCTATTTGGAGCCAGGCATTTTCAGACGACAATGGAAAAACGTGGGAATGGAATTGGTATATGTATTTTAGTAAACTTGCAAAACACTAAAGGACGACCGACGACGAGAAGAACAATCAACTGCCAGTCGAGTAAGCAAGGGGATCTTCAACCCATGTTCCTCACAGAACCATACGTGAACCGCTCGATTCATAAACGCTAAAACAATTTAATATGACTATCAAACCAATAAAAACAAAAAAAATTACCAGCAGGCTTTAGCCAGACTTGAAATAATTTTTGATGCAAAGAAAGGATCATCTAAAGCAGACGAGTTAGAAATTTTGGGTATGCTTGTTGACAATTACGAAAAATGATAATTTCCCTGTTGGGTTTCCAGACCCCATTGAAGCAATTAAATATAGAATGGAACAATTAGGTTGCAATCAATCAGACTTAGCAAATGTTGTAGGGCTGAAAAGCAGAGCAAGTGAAATACTAAACAAAAAAAGAAAACTGTCACTTAAAATGATTAGACAAATTCATGAGAGACTAAACATTCCGACCGAAGTGTTAATTCAGGCCTATTAAAAAGCACTTCAGTAAGTCGGGTAAGTAGGGAGATTTTGACCGCAAGCTCCTCACAGAACCGTACTTGAACGGCTCGATTCATACGGCTCTTCAAGAAAACGTTTTTCAATTAATCCCGCCCAGGCGGGACACTCCAGTGGGCAAATAAACCGGAGTGCATTTTGTACAAAGTATGCAGACACCAGCGGCTCTTGTACAAATTCATCCGCTTCCCTATTTCCTATTATTCGCAAGCCCATAGCAACTATCCTTGATATACAGGCTATGGCTTCGGCCAACGCTATAAAATAAATTCAATTAATTTTTGGAACCAACCTACTTCCCAAAAACCTTCTTCAGCAAATCCGTTACCTGCGCAGCAGGATCTTTTCTTATCTTCTGCTCCTCCTGCCCTATGCTATAAAAAATTCCTGTCATGGAGCGTTCTGTTACATACGCAGAGAGGTCAGTATTTACAGGCTGTTTGCTCAATTTATTATATGCCGTAAATACATCTTTCCAATAACTGGTAGCATTTACTTTAGATAATGATTGTTCTATCACCGGCCGCATTTTTTCGGTAAGTTGGGTGGTAGTATTTTTCTTGAGATAATCGGTGGCTGCAAAATCGCCGCCACGTAAAATGGAAAGCCCATCAGTTAATGTCATGCCTTTAATGGCATCCCAGAATATAGTGGAGATTCCACCTGCTGCATCTTCTGCCGCACGGTTCATAGAAAGCACCGCCTTATCTACCAGAGAACCCATACCAAACTGGCGCAGGGTTTTCTCTGCCTTTTTAGCTTCCTCGGGCATTAATATTTTAAGGGCTGCATTGGCAAAAAATCCATCTGTTTTATTCAGGCGTTTTGCTGTGCTGTCGGTACCGATGCTGAGGGCCTGTTTTAAACCCCTTATTATTTCATCATTGCTTAAAGAAACGCTGCTGCCTGGCCCCAATTTTTTGTTGATGCCGGATAATATTTTATTGCTGCTATCGCCTTTAACGGCTTTGTTGAGTTTGCCCAGAATTCCTTGTGCGCTGCATAAAGTAACAATGCTTAGAGAGATTAACAGAAAGGTAAATTTTTTCATATTGGTTTTTTGCTGATAAGATGACAAAGCTAATGGGAATGCTGCTAAAGCAGGGTTAAAAAATTCATATAAAATAAATTGGGCTAAAGCCCGGGTTTTGTTTATTTATTATCCCTGGCCTAAAGGCCAGGGCAAATTCATACAAGCCAGGGCAATTCATAAAGGCTATTCTCAAAGATAACTTGTTGTATAAATTGCCCCGGACTTTTGCCCGGAGTTAACAGATCAGCATTCTTCAGGCTTTAGCACAATATCATTTTTTTTGCCTTAAAAAATAAAGAAAAAAGATTAGTATTGCCTTCCTAAAAAAAATACAATGAAGATTGCAGTACTTGGAGCAGGCATGGTAGGCCGAACTATTGCCGCCGACCTTTCAAAAAAATTTGAAGTAACTTCTTTTGATATCAGCGAAGCAAATCTTGCTGTGCTAAAAGAAAGCGCAAACCTGCAAACCAGCAAGGCCAACCTGGCCGATTTTAGCGGCTATGCATCACTGTTAGATGGATTTGATTTGGTTGTTTGTGCCGTACCCGGTTTTATGGGTTACAAAGCACTGGAAGCAATTATTGTTTCCAAAAAAAATGTGGTGGACATTTCTTTTTTTTCGGAAGATGCATTGTCACTGGACGCACTGGCAAAAAAAAATGGAGTGACCGCCATTGTAGATTGCGGCGTGGCACCCGGCATGAGCAATCTTATTTTGGGCAGGTATAATGAAGAAATGAAAATAGATAGTTTTGAATGCATGGTGGGAGGCTTACCAAAACTGCGCATTAAACCTTTTGAATACAAAGCACCATTTTCGCCCATTGATGTAATAGAAGAATATACAAGGCCGGCCCGGTATGTAGAAAATGGAAATATAATAACTAAACCAGCATTGAGCGATGCAGAACTCATAAATTTTGAACATGCAGGCACACTGGAATCTTTTAATACCGATGGCCTCCGCAGCATATTATTTACCATGAGCCATATCCCAAATATGAAAGAAAAAACATTGAGGTACCCGGGGCATATTGCTTTAATACAATCGCTGAAACAAGCTGGTTTTTTTGATGAATCTGCAATAGATATAAAAGAAAACAATATAAGACCCATTGATTTTACTTCTAAAATTTTATTTAATCAATGGAAGCTACAGCCCACAGAAGCAGAGTTTACCATTATGACGATTGTGTTGAAAGGCACGCTTGAAAACAAAGCAACAACCATAGAATATTTTCTGTACGATGAATACGATGTTGCCACTCAAACAGCTTCTATGAGCCGCACAACGGGCTACACCTGCACCGCTGCTGTGAATCTGCTGGCCGAAAAATTATTTACAGAAAAAGGTGTATTTCCACCGGAGCTGGTGGGTAAACACAAAACCTGTTTTGATTTTATGATGAACTACCATGCAGAAAGAAATATTACCTGGAAGAAAAAAATAGCGCAGCAATAATCAGCAATCTTTAAATTAATAATAATGCACTGCTTTTAGCCTGTAACTTTTCATGAATATTTATAACAGCAATTTTATTTTTAATGGATGAGCAAATACCGATTTGATTTTTAATTTAATTAAACAATATAACAATTATTTTAAAAGTTTTAGCAGTTCATGTGCGGCGGCTTCGGAGGATGCCGGATTTTGCCCGGTTATTAATAAACCATCTGTTACAATATAAACAGCCCAATCTTCTTTATTAGAATAAATACCTCCTTTATTTTTTAATTCATCTTCCAGTAAAAATGGAACCACTTCCGTTAATTTTACTGCTTCTTCTTCGGTGTTGGTAAAACCTGTGACCTGTTTGTCTTTAACCAAAGCATTATCTTCATCATCTTTTACATTTAATAAAACAGCAGGCGCATGGCACACAGCCACCACTGGTTTTTTACTGCTCCAGAATGCCTCTATTAATTTAATTGAATCTGCATCGTTGGTTAAATCCCACATAGGCCCGTGCCCGCCGGGATAAAATACCGCATCAAAATCATCTGCAGAAACATCAGCCAATTTTTTGGTATTTGCCAGTAATTGCTGCAG
>JBKJSJ010000220.1:0-6823 GCA_046595965.1 Ferruginibacter sp. | reverse complement strand
AGTTGTTCCCGCCACTCTTCATAATAACTGTCGTCGCTGCTGTGAAAATTGAGCACATTTTCTCCAATTAAGATAAATTTTGTGATGCCGGTTTTGAACAAAATATCTGTTACATCTCTTCGCAAGGTCATGATATCATTTTCAATGGCATCATTCCATTCGCCCAATAATTCTAAAATTGCAAATTGCAGTTCATAATCTACAAATAAAATTTTAAGGTAGAGTGTGCGGCTGCCAAAATCGTCCCACTGAGGATGGATATAATAATTATAGAGTGTTTGAGAAAATTCAAATTCGCTGTAAGTACGCCGATAAAAAGGTGATAGCCTGTCTTCCTCTGCTATGTATAAATGCCGCCAGTTGTAATAAGGTTCTATATCCTGCATTATTGGTTAAGTGTTTTAGACGTTTAGTAGTTTAGACTTACAAATTTCTAAAAAATCAGTGAAAAAAGTTCAACAAAATAAGTACTACTAAAGTTTAATTATCTATTTAATAAAATACTCAAAAAAAAAATCAGCAAAATCTAATCCATCCCAAAAATCAGCAATAAAAAAAGAGGCTGCCTCCTGGCAGCCTCCACTTATTAACCCGTGAAATAAATTTTACTGAATCATTATTTTTTCTGTAAATACCACCTGCTTTGCTTCATCATACACTTTTACCATATACATTCCTTTTGCAGGGCGGTTAAGTAAGTTTACGTTTTCTGTTTGTACTCCTTTGCTGATGCTGGCTTTTTGTGTTTGCAAACTGTGACCCGAAATATCTGTAAGTACAATATTATAAGTACCTGCTTTATATCCATTAAACAATACAGCAAAAGTAGAACTGCTAACAGGATTGGGAAATACCCTTTTATCTGAATTGCTAAAAGTGTTTTCTAAAATCGGGCTACGGGATACTGTGTATTTACTGGCAGCATTGGCTTCTTTTTGCAATAGTAAATTTCCATTGGCCAGGTCCGATGCATTGTAACGTTTATCAGATCCTTCAATAGCTGTAGCTTTTAGGTCAGCCAGTTTTACTGTAAAATATCCTTCAAAAACATTGGCACTGCTTACTACAATATCTCCATTAGCATTTACAGCCGCAGCATTGGTAGTGTAGTTGGCTGGTAACCCGGTAATGGTTCCTTTAAAAGTTGCTACCCTTGAATTGATATCTACCACAAAAACATTGCGACTTGCAGATATTACATACAATTTTCCAAAAGCATCTGCCAGCATATCTCCTCCCCAACTGCTGCATTTGTTATGAATAGATAAACCGCTGTTCGATTCATCATCAATTAAATTGCCCAGGTCTGTAAGCACCGGCTTTTTGCCAGTGGTAAATTTTATAAAATGATTACCATCATTGGTCATGGCATATCCATTACCATCTGCAGCAATTACCATCCGGGTAATATGATTGGCTTCGTCGTTTACATTTCCAAAATTTAATATAGGGCTGCTAAGCGTATAAAATTTTGGTGTTTCATTTTTAATATCAAGATCTACCCAGCGCAACTCACCTATGCGCATAGGGGCAAAAAACAATTTATTATTTCTGTTGTCGTAAGCTGCTGCTGCCACAAAGGATCCCGTAGGATAATCTTTAGACATGTAAATATTTGAATTTTCAGTACGTTCTGTACTAGCAATTTTGGTATTTACGTCAGTGAGTACAAAATTGGTTTTGCTTCGCTGAAAAATTGTTTTGGTTAACTGCCCAGATCCAAGATCTACCTGGCGGATGTTCATCCAAAAATTATCCTGGTTTCCATCTCCGGTAATGGCAAATGCTTTATCAGCATTTTGCGCAGATGCATTTATTGCAGTAAAACAAAAAGTTGCTGAAAGTAAAAGTTTGAAGTTCATAAGTGCATGTTTAATTGTTTACGAATAGAATAACAATTTAATACATTCTTATGTAGCCAGCAATAAAATTTTAGGAATGGTAATTTTCCATGGCTTTTTTTACGGTGCCATGTTTAAGCAATAATTGCTTTGCCAGTTCATAGTTAGAAATATTGAGGTTGTTCATTACCATTTTTACGCCCCTGTCTACAAGTTTGTCGTTGGTCAATTGCATGTTTACCATTTTATTGTCTTCTACCCTTCCCAGTTGAATCATTACAGTGGTAGAAATCATATTCAGTACCAGCTTTTGAGCAGTACCACTTTTCATACGGGTACTGCCCGTGACAAACTCGGGGCCTACCACTACTTCAATGGGATAATCTGCAGCAGCACTTAGGGGAGCATCGGGGTTGCAACAGATACTTCCTGTGATGATATGATGCTGCCTGCATTTTTCCAATGCACTGATTACATAAGGGGTGGTCCCGCTTGCAGCAATTCCTATCACAACATCAGATTCATTTATATTGTAATTCATTAAATCTATCCATCCCTGTTGTGTATCATCTTCTGCAAATTCTACGGCTTCGGTAATAGCTTTGTTTCCGCCGGCTATTATCCCAATCACAAGTCCATAAGGAACCCCGTAAGTGGGCGGGCATTCGCTGGCATCTACAATTCCCAACCTTCCGCTGGTACCTGCACCAATATAGAACAAGCGGCCTCCCATGAGCATTTTATCTGCAATGGCCTGCACTAGCATTTCTATTTTTGGCACCTGGGCTCTAATTATTTCAGAAACCTTATTATCTTCCGTATTAATATTTTCCAATAAATCTTTGATAGGCATTTTATCTAAATACCTGTATAATGAATCTGCTTCGGTTATTTTTATAAACGCCATATTAAAATGATTCTCAGCTTTTTAATTGATGAAATTTTATAAGCCCATCCATAGGGTTTTTTATTACAGTGCCTAATTGCAATTCATACGAGTTGCACAAATCTTTTAACACATCCCTGAAGCCATAAGCAATACTGCCTACAAAATGTATGGGCAGCGTCCAGCTTTCACGGTATTTATACACATGGTTAAAAAAGAAATCATTAAAGCCATCTTCAATAATATTCTCTATCATAAAATGACCCCGGTTTTCGGCAAGAAAAATGGCAAAGCCTGCCAGGTAACGGTTGGGTAAAGATTTTTTATAAACTGCTTCCAGTATTTCTGTGGCCGAAGTTTGGTATTTTGATTTAAATCTTTCCATCAGGTCTTCATCAAAAGTATTGTAAAGAAAATACTGAATTACTTTTTTGCCAAGGTATGCACCGCTTCCTTCATCGCCTAAAACATATCCCAAACCAGGACTGTTCTTTACAATTTTTTTTCCGTTAAAAAAACAAGAGTTGGAACCTGTGCCAAGAATACAGGCTACACCTTTACCGTTTCCACAAAGTGCTTTGGCTGCTCCTGTAAGGTCGTGGTCTACTTTTACAGTGGCTTTATCAAAAAAAGAATGGATAGCTTTTTTTACAATACCAGCATTGGCAGGATTGCTGCAACCGGTGCCATAAAAAAATACCTGCTGGGGCACAGCATTCTTCATTTTAGGAATTAATTCTTTTTGCAATATTTCTGTAATCTGTTTCCCGCTTAAAAAATAAGGGCTGAGGCCCTGGGTAAATATTTTTTTCTTTTTGTTATCCTGCAGCAAACACCATTCGGTTTTGGTTGATCCACTGTCGGCAATTAAAATGGTTTTCATTTAACTTAATATTAGTGAGGTAAGATAGAACAATCCCGCCAATCGGTACAAAATAATAAATGGTTGCCAACAAAAAATTATCTTCGCAAACTTACAACTGAATTGATACAGTTTTGTCAAAAATATTAAAAGCATAATGGATAAAAAAAAATTACAAACCTGGCTGCCTTTGTTGTTTAGTATTACAATGATAATTGGCATGTACCTTGGTTTTAAAATGAGAGATAGCTTACCGGGCAAGAGTTTTTTTTATACCGAAACACGCAGACCCATACAGGAAATATTAGACATTATTCAAAACAAATATGTTGATTCTGTAAATTTAAATACCCTTAGCGATACGGCTATTGTGGCTATGCTGCATCAACTGGATCCGCACTCGCAGTTTATTGCTGCAAGCGAACTGCAAATGGTAAATGAAGATATAGCTGGCAATTTTTTTGGTATAGGTGTAGAATTTAATGTAATTAATGATAGCATACATGTAGTAAATGTTTTAAAGGATGGACCCGCATTTAAAGCAGGGCTACAAACAGGAGATAAAATTTTGCAGGCAGATGACAGTGTACTCTCCGGCAGAAAATTTACAACAGACAGAATAAGAAAAAACCTGAGAGGCGCACTAGGCAGCCCTGTAAAAGTTACTATAGAACGAAAAGGAAAACAGCAGCAGGTAATTATTAAACGTGGAACTATCCCCTTATTTAGTGTAGATGCTGCTTACATGATAGACAGCAGTATTGGATTTATAAGGCTCAATAGATTTACCAAACAAACCTACCGTGAATTTATGACTGCCATTGAATCTTTGAAAAAACAAGGATTGAAAAAACTTATATTAGACCTGCGGGGAAATGGTGGAGGTGTGCTGGAGGAAGCGGTAGAATTAGCCGACGAGTTTTTAGATGGAGATAAATTAATTACTTATACAGAAGGAATTCACTCTCCTAAAAAAGAATACCGCTGCCGCCGAGAAGGACAATTTGAAAAAGGGGCTTTGGTAATTTTGGCAGATGAAGGAACAGCAAGTGCCAGTGAAGTGCTGATGGGTGCACTGCAGGACTGGGACAGGGCTATCATTGTTGGAAGACGCAGTTTTGGAAAGGGCCTTGTGCAGGAACAATTTGATCTTGCCAACAAAGGAGCATTGCGCCTCACAGTGGCAAGGTATTATACACCTGTAGGCCGCAGCATTCAGCGGCCCTATAATCATGGAGAAAAAGCATATTTTAATGAAATATCCAATCGGTATGGTCATGGAGGAATGCAATCGGAGGATTCTATTAAGAATGATTCGTCTAAAATATTTACCAGCAAAGCCGGCAAAAAAATATTTGGTGGTGGTGGCATAAGCCCCGATTATTTTGTGGCATCCGATACTTCTATGCTAGATCCTGTTACAGCAAAATTGTATGTAAAAGGAGTGCTTACTGATTTTGGATACCTGTATTATTTAAATAATCCAGCATTGACTGCTACCTATAAAACATCCCGACAGTTTGTAAATTCTTTTTCGCTCACAGAAAATGACTGGCAATATTTTCAGCAGTTATCTGCTAAGGATTCTATAAACATTACAGGCATTTCTGCCAATGAAAAAAACTATTTATTAAAGGCACTTAAATCTTCTGTGGCCCGCCAGTTGTTTAGAACGGAGGGTTACCTGCAAGTGATGTATGTAGATGATAAAGGAATGTTGAAGGCGTTGGAAATACTGAAAAAATGAATGGGCAATAGTGAATAGGCCATGGGCAAGACACCTGAAGCAATGAAGTATAACAATCGACTATCAACTCTGAACTATCACTAACCGCCACCATTATTAAATCCTTAGCTTTGCCGCAAATTTAAAAAAATATGTGGTTGAATAATATTCTTGAAACAATTGGGAACACTCCGCTTATTAAATTAAACAAAATAACTGATCAGTTGCCCTGCACTGTACTTGCTAAAGTAGAATATTTTAATCCCGGCAATTCTATAAAAGACCGCATGGCATTAAAAATGCTGGAAGTAGCCGAAAAAGAAGGAAAAATAAAACCGGGTGGCACTATTATAGAAGGTACAAGCGGAAACACTGGAATGGGCCTGGCACTGGCAGCCTGTGTAAAAGGATACAAATGTATTTTTACCACAACTGATAAACAATCTAAAGAAAAAGCTGATATTTTAAAAGCCGTAGGTGCCGAAGTAATTGTATGCCCCACCAATGTAGAGCCAGAAGATCCCCGCTCTTATTATTCTGTTTCAAAAAGGCTGGCCACAGAAGTACCCAATAGCTGGTATGTAAATCAATACGATAACCTGGCCAACAGGCAGGCACATTATGAACAAACGGGGCCAGAAATCTGGGCACAGACTGAAGGGAAAATTACACACTTGGTAGTAGCCACCGGCACAGGTGGCACTATTGTAGGAACAGGCAAATTTTTAAAAGAAAAAAATCCGAATATAAAAGTTTGGGCTATAGATAGTTATGGCTCTCTATTGAAAAAATATTTTGAGACCGGTGAACTGGACCAGAAAGAAGTTTATCCATATATAAGTGAAGGGTTTGGCGAAGACTTTGTGCCAGATAACTATGATATGAGTGTGATAGATGCGTTTACCAAAGTAACAGATAAAGACGGGGCTATTATGGCCCGGCGCATAGCCAAAGAAGAAGGCATGTTTTGCGGATACAGTGCCGGCAGTTGCCTGCAAGGTGTAATGCAGTTAAAAGACCAGTTAAAAAAAGAGGATGTAGTAGTGTGTATTTTTCATGACCATGGCAGCCGGTATGTAGGCAAAGTGTATAATGATGAATGGATGATGGAAAGAGGTTTCCTTGATGTAAAAACTTTTAAAGATCTGGTAAGTGGCCGTGGATCAAAAAAACTAATCAGTATTACTCCTGATCAATCAGTTTTGGAAGCCATTAACCTGATGAAGAAATTTGAAATAGAAAATATTCCTGTGTTTGATGGAGAAATCAATGCGGGTGCCATTTCGGAGAGTGGATTGTTTACCAAAATTTTGAATAACCCAGACATTAAGGATGCAGCAGTAAGCACTTTAATGGAAAAAGCATATCCCGAAGTGGCTTTCGATAGCCCGGTAGAACGCTTAAGTTCTTATATAAATAAAGAAAACGGTGCTGTACTGAGCAAAGATGAAAGTGGTTTTTTTCATATAGTTACCAAATACGACATTATACAAAGCCTGAGCAAATAA
>JBKJSJ010000322.1:0-7019 GCA_046595965.1 Ferruginibacter sp. | reverse complement strand
GAGGCGGGGAAAGAAGTCAATGTTTAATAAGTCATTGGTCAATGAGGCTATGGTAACCGGCCTCTTGTTAGGATAATTTTAATTATATTTTGCTAAAACTAATGCACTTAAAGTTGTTAATACAAATGCATCAATCCCCAAACAATGTCTTATCAATATTAGGAATAATGTGCAATGCATTTTTGTAATAAATTTTTTTCAAAATATCATCCGGTAATGCCATGCCATACATAGCCCAGAAAGCATGATACTTTTTGTGGTAAGGAAAATATTCATCCGCTGTTTCCAGCACCCGGAAATAGGTGGCATATTCCTCAGGTGCCCAACTGATTTTACCAAATAATATCCTGTCCTGGTATTGGGTAAAAAATTGCCTGGCCATTCGGGGTTGTCTTCCCAGTTCGGCTATCACGGCACCAAATTCAATCACAACATTCGGCATGTCGTCAAGCAAATCTCCAAGTTTTTTAAGATCGTTGGCATACCAACCAAAATGAGCAGCAATAAAAGTAGTGCCGGGATGTTTTTTAAAGAGACGATGCTGTTCTGCAATCAGGGTGTCCCAGGAAGCAGGATCGGTGTCCGATCTTTTTCGCCCCGTGTGTGTTGCTAATTCCATCCATCTTTCATTGTTTTCATCCATCGGTGCCCAAAAAGGTTTAGGGTCGGCGGTATGAATGATCACCGGTATTTTCAGTTCTCCTGCTTTTTTCCATAGCAGGTCGAGTCTTGCATCATCTACCGTTACTCTTTTTCCATTAATATCCTTTACAGAAAAACCAAGGCTCTTATATATTTTCAAACCACTAGCACCCGCCCTTACATCTTCCTCCAGCTGTGTAGCGGCTTTTTCGCCCCAGCCCTGCTGCCCCACTTGTTTAAAATCTACATTGGCAAACACAATAAAACGGTTGGGGAAATGTGCTTTTACATTGCTCAAAGATTTTTGTAGCTTCCCTCCGCTTTCCCCGCTCAGGTTTACCATTACTTTCATGTTCAGTTTATCCATGTCTTTAACCAGCGTGCTGAGATCCATATCCGGCATACCAAACTGGTGGTTATGTACATCTATAAAAGGGAATTTTGCTTTCGTTAATTTATGTTCCGGTACTACCAACGTAGAAGGCGGATTGTATGTTTCAAAATCCATTTTGGGTGTGCTTTGTGCACCGCCATTAATTGCAGGCAGTATAGAAAATATCAGGATATATTTTTTCATTGTAAGCTTTTTATATGCCTCAAGTTAATTTAAAATAAAAGAGATCATTTACCGGTTATAAAAATATCCGCACTGGGTTGGGTGAGTCCGTATTAAAGGGAAGCCCTTATGCCCGCCTCATTTCACCAGCCACTAAACAACGGAAATTCAAAGCAAGCGTGATGTGTGAGGGTAGATCAAGCTGTAATTAAAATCATCTTTTCTTTATTACTAAAATTGGTTAAGGGCTTTTTTGGGTGAAGCATGCATCAACAAATAATATGAAAGGTTGTAAGTAAAAAATATTTTTTCATGTTGCATTTGAGAGTTACCAAAGAGGTTATTTTTAGATAAACAGCAGGAATGTATTTCCTTAGCTTTGCTGCAAAATAATTTTAACAACATGCAACCTTTACTTATCCAGTTTCAGCCATCTCTAAAAAATAAACTGGTAAAAGCAGTGCCATTACAGCCATCGCATTTTGATGCTTTGTTTGCCGCTGCTGCCGACCCACTTATTTGGGAACAGCATCCTAATAAAAACAGGTGGCAGTTGCCAGACTTTCAAAATTATTTTAAAGGAGCCATCGCATCGGGCGGTGCATTGCTGGTAATGGATGCCGCAACGAATGAAATAATAAGCTGCTCCCGTTTTTATGATTATGACTTAGAAACCAATAATATTTCTATAGGCTATACATTTTTTATACGAAGCCATTGGGGCAGGGGATATAACTATGCATTAAAGCAGTTGATGCTTAATCATATTTTTCAGTTTGTAAATGCTGTTAGTTTTTTTATTGGGGCATTCAATAAACGCTCTCAAATTTCTATTGAAAGATTTGGTGCCACAAAAATACGTGAGCAGGAAACAGCCTATTACGGCGAAGCACCCAAACTTGATTTTGTGTATGAGATTACAAAAGAAAAATGGGAATCAAATTAATGATGTTTTAATTTCCCGATAGCAGAATCTAAACTTGATTTTAATTTGCTAATGGCACCTGTTACAGCTTCATCATAAGTGTCGGCTCTATTGGTTACAGCAAGCGGTTGCAGGCCTTCCAGGCGGGCTTCTAAAATACACTGCTTATCGTTTTGTCCTTCTTTGTGTCCGTTGGTATCAGAAAGATGAGCTTCTACCCTGGTAATTTGTTCGCTAAACCTGCTTAGCTTATCAGCAATTACTGCACTCAGGCGTTCATTCAGGGTTTCGCTTCCGTTAATATTATTGGCTGTATTAAATTGAATGGTCATATTATTTATTTAATGAATGATACTCTTAATTATTAAAAGCTCCAGGGCGAAGGTAGCAAACTTTGGGTGCGGCAAAGTCAATAGTCTGTTAAGTTGTGCGCTTATATTTTTCGCAGGCTTATCTTTACAGCTCATTCCTGCACACATGATAAAATATATTTCTTTGCTGTTGGTAATATTGCTTTTTTCTTTAAAAGGATTTTCGCAATCATTGCAAAACATCACACCCACGCCGGTATCTGTTATTCAATTAAAGGAAAAAGCCGTGCAGCTGAGCAGTGGCAGCATTATAGCCACGCCGGTTTTTTTTCAAAAACAAGCCATCTATTTGCAAAATGAATTGTTGAAGCAATGCAGTATAGTAAGTACCGTTTCTATTCATAAAAATAATGTGGGTGCTCATGCTATTTATCTTTTGCTGGATAGTACGGAGATAACAAAGGATGAAATGTATATCCTCACTGCAAGGGATAATCGCATAACCATAAAAGCCCGCACGGTAAGAGGCATCATGAATGGCATGCAAACCTTCTTGCAATTATTGCCGCTCCAAAAAACAACGGCTGCATTTGTACCTGCGTGCCAAATAAAAGACTATCCCCGTTTTGCGTACAGGGGTATGCACTTAGATGTAGTGCGCCACAATTTTCCATTGGCCTACATAAAAAAATACATTGAATATTTAAACTTTCATAAGTTCAATACTTTTCACTGGCACCTTACCGATGACCAGGGCTGGCGCATAGAAATTCTTTCGTATCCTAAATTAAATACGGTAGGTTCTTACCGGGATTCTACTTTGATTGGTCATTTTAAAGATTCACCTGCTGTTTATAATCATGAACGTTACGGGGGGTTTTATACCCGGCAACAAGTAAAGGAAGTAATTGAATATGCAGCCGTAAGAGGGATTACTATTATTCCGGAAATTGATATACCGGGGCATAGCAGGGCTACTATAACGGCATACCCTGAACTAAGCACCAATCCTGCATCGGCATGGGGCGTAGCAGCCACCTGGGGCATGTATAACCGCCAGAATAATGTACTGGCACCTACGCCTGCAACGTTTATATTTTTGCAAAAAATATTTCATGAAATAGCCGATCTTTTTCCATCGACTTACATTCACCTGGGTGGGGATGAATGCAGTAAACTCTGGTGGAAACAAAGCAGCAGTACCCAGCAATTTATGAAAGAAAAGGGATTGAAAAACGAAGTGGAATTGCAAACTTTTTTTATTGAACAGGTGAGCAAATATTTAAAAGAAAAAAATAAAAAAGTAATTGGCTGGCACGAAATAATGGAAGGCAAACTGGATACCAGCACCATTGTAATGAACTGGGCCAATGATGCCAAAGCCATAGAAGCCGCCAAAAAAGGGTTTAAAGTAATTATGACTCCCGGTAAACCTTTTTATTTTGATCATTATCAAAGCAAAAATAAAAAGGATAGCCTGGCCATTCATGGATACAATCCGCTGGAGGCAGTGTATAATTATGAACCTGTGCCGGCCAGCATAACCAAGGCAGGACTGCAGGATAAAATAATAGGCGGCCAGGCCAATGTGTGGACGGAATACATGGAGTACCCCACCAAAATAGATTATATGATTTTCCCCCGCATGACAGCCGTAAGCGAAAGTTTATGGAGCCGCCAGCAGGATAAAAATTATACTGGTTTTTTAAAAAGATTAAAAGCACAAATTATTCCCCGATATCAATACTGGAACAGCAGTTGGTTTAAAGATTTTGAGCTTTGGGGAGCGGATAAATAAATTGTTTTTTATTTTATTTGTAAAAAGAATGCCAGCCAAATAATTTGAACGGTGGTTACCTTACAGGATCTCAAGAGCTGCTACAATATTTGCCCATCATCCGAATTATAAAAAAGTATCTTCCGTTTAATGTTATTATTGCTGCATTAGAAAAAACTTCTCAAAGAATTTATCAAATAGATGTCGGTGCATTTAAGCAACTGCTGTTTACCTGCAATACTTCAACTTGATTTTTAACCCTAGATTAATTGTAAAAAAAATTACTGCATTTTTTCTTGGCTACATCTTTGCATTCGTATTACTGTAAAAAGAAAATTGGTATTAAAAAATTTGACCATAAAAAATAAAATATGAAAAATAACAGCATCACCAGGTTGTCAATATTCTTAATAGTATTTGCAGCATTACTAATACCAGCCACCCTTTTGGCACAGGATGCCAAAGATAGAAAAGTGATCAACAACTGCAGAACAGCTAAAGCTGCATTTATAAGATCAGATGCATTAATGCAAACGCTTTTTAATAATGCTTATGGGTACGTCATCTTCCCCAATGTGGGAAAAGGGGCCATCGGAATTGGTGGTGCAGCAGGCAACGGGATGGTATATGAAGGCGGAAAACTGGTTGGTAAAGCAAAGATGAAACAACTGAGTGTAGGATTTCAATTTGGTGGCCAGGCATACAGGGAAGTAATTTTCTTTGAAAATAAATCAGAACTGGACAGGTTTAAAAATGGCCAGTTTGAGTTTGCAGCGCAGGCATCTGCAGTGGCCGTAAAAAAGGGTGCATCTGCAAATGTAAATTATAAGAATGGTGTAATGGTTTTTACACAAGAAAAAAAGGGATTGATGTATGAAGCATCACTTGGCGGGCAGAAGTTTAGTTACGATGCATTTTAATTTTGTTTTCTGTTAGAATAAAAAATGATATTCATACAGCTTTTATTTATAAAGAGGTATGAATATTTTTTTTGAGTGTTCTTTTTTTTATTACGGAAACCCAAAATAAATTTTAGCAATAAAGAACAGGCTGCTGATGGTTTCAATAAACCAACTTGCAATAAATAATTATGGAGATACCTGTAAAGATGTATAAATATTTTCTGGTTTAAATTTATTTACTTTGAACCAATGAGTTGGAAGGTTGTTTAAATTATTAAACTAAAAGTATGGATAACTTAAAAGATAAAGTAGCGTATATAACCGGTGGCAGCAAAGGAATAGGCTATGGCATAGCAAAAACATTGCTGCAAAATGGAATGAAAGTAGCTATCAGCAGTAGAACGCTGGAAGCTGCACAATTAGCCGCTGCATCCTTAACAGGTGATACAACAAAAATTTTAGCATTAAAAAGTAATGTAAGTTCCATGGCTGATGAAACGAACGCTATACAGGCAACAGTGGCTCATTTTGGCCAACTGGATGTACTGGTGGCCAATGCTGGCGTTGGTCATTTTGCTAACATTGAAAGCATTACCGAAGAGCAGTGGAAAGAAACGATAGATACCAACCTCACGGGTGTTTTCAACAGCGTAAAGGCAGGCATTGAAGTATTAAAAAAATCGAAAGGATATATTATTACCATTGCAAGCCTTGCCGGCACAAACTTTTTTGAAAGTGCTTCTGCCTACAATGCCAGTAAATTTGGCCTGGTTGGATTTACACAAGCCATCATGCTGGACCTTAGAAAATATGGTATTAAAGTAACCACCATTATGCCGGGTTCTGTAGCCACTCACTTTAATAACCATGTTCCATCCAATGAAGATGCCTGGAAGATTCAACCGGAAGATATTGGGCAGATGGTGGCAGACTTATTAAAAATGAATGAAAGAACATTGCCCAGTAAGATAGAGGTAAGGCCAAGTATGCCAGGGAAATAAAAAAATATTTTTTGTGTGGAGAATTACCGGGTGCATTTAAGGTAATAGTATTTTCTGCATGCATACACTTTCTTCCAAACCTTTGTAAGGGCCGTAGTTGGGTATAATATTAAAACCTGCCTGCTGATAAAGTGTTCTGGCCACTTTAAAATGGATACTGGTCTCTAAAATCAATATAGAAATATTTTGTTCCCCGGCCCAGTTTTCCAGTTCCATTAAAACAATCTTAGAAAGCCCTTTGCCCCTATGTATTTTTTGCACAAACATTCTTTTTATTTCTGCAGTGGAGGTTTCTAATACTTTAAAGCAACCACTTGCCACAGGTACTTCATTTGCATAAACTACAATAGCAGTAGGTATTTGGGGTACTTTATTGTATTGGTCGTAGGTGGCCTGGTCTTCATTGAGCTCATTCCATAATTCATCATCGAGTTGCTGAATGAGCTGAATAAAATCCGGGTCATCGGTGTTTGTTCTTTTGATGAAAATGTTATCTGGCATAATGAAAAAATATTTTAGCAGGAGTTATTTATAAATATTATGAAGTAGCTATTGATTTTTTTTGCCTCGCAAAAAAACTGGGCAAGCACTAATTGCCACGAATAAAAAAATATTCATTCACTTTAATTATCCTCAAAACCTTTAAGATAAAAGCTCAATATAGGTATGCGGCACAAAAGTCCCGAAATAATCGGGATGCCTCCTGCCAATCAAGTAAGGTAAAAAAATTATCTATCCCGGGAGCATAATTGATTAATTTTATTTTACATGGCTTTTAAATCCCTTCGTCACACATCTTCTTCATTAAATGATAAAACCAAACTGCTAATGGATGCCTGCACTTTGCGGCAAGTGATGCCTGCCTTATCAAGCATAAGGCGGGATGCTTTGGCGGTATCGGTACC